>NZ_JBJDQT010000001.1:260982-526545 GCF_044903565.1 Streptomyces sp. NPDC004065
CAGGCTCATTCGGGCCCACGGAGGCCGGGAGCCCGATCCGCTCGGGACGGCAGGCTCATTCGGGCCCACGGAGGCCGGGAGCCCGATCCGCTCGGGACGGCAGGCTCATTCGGGCCCACGGAGGCCGGGAGCCCGATCCGCTCGGGGCGGCAGGCTCATTCGGGCCCACGGAGGCCGGGAGCCCGATCCGTTCGGGGCGGCAGGCTGATTCGTTCGGCGCGGGGGCCGGCGGCCCGATTCGGTCGGCGGGGGCCGGTTCGGGTCCTCCAGCGCCGTCGGACGGGTGCCCACCGGGCCGCCGCGTCCCTACCATCGGGCGACGACCGATCGGCACGACTCGTGACGGGACCCTCGGGAGCAGGGGGCAGCGATGCCGGCGACGGACGACGACACCAGGGGGGACGGCCGTGACGGGCCCTCCTCCGAACCGCTCGCCCGCTCCCCGTGGGCGGAGGCGGGCGAGCGGCTGCGGTACCACCGCCTGCGCAGCGGCCTGACCCAGCGGCAGTTGGGCGTGCGCGTCGGCTACCACCCCAGTGTGATCAGCAAGTGGGAGTCCGGGGTGCGGAGGATCCCCACCGCGGTGATGGCGTCGCTGGAGCGGGCCCTGGGCGCGGGCGGTGGGCTGGCCTACGCCGCGGTCCGCGTCGACGTGCCCGGAGACGGCGGCGACGGCCGCGGCGACGGCCTCTGGGGCGCCGTCGTCGCCGCCCCGCATCCCCACGGCCCGGACGCCTCCGGCCGCCCGGCCCACTCCCGCGGGCCCGGCCAGAGCGGCCAGAGCGGCTGGAACGGCCAGAGCGGCTGGAACGGCCAGAGCGGCCAGGGCGGCCAGGGCGGCCAGGGCGGCCAGGGCGGCCAGGGGAGTCTTCCGGAGTCGGGGGCGCCGGGAAGGCCGCGGGCATCCGGACGGGCAGTGGCCCCCGGACGGTCGGAGATCGTCGGACGGGCAACGGCCTCCCCGCGGCAGGGGGGCTCCGCAGCGCCTGTGGGACCTGCTGGGCACGTGGGACCCGCTGGGACCGGAGAGCGGGTGGCCCGCCCGGCCCCGGTGGGAGTGCCGGAGCCGGGCAGACCCCAGGGCTCGGGCACACACCAGGGCGCGGGCAGACCTCAGGGTGCGGGCGCCCGTCCTGGTGGGGACGGGCCAAAGGCTCCCGACCGGCTCGAGGGTTCGAACCGACCGAAAGGTCCCAGCCGAATTCAAACTCCGGACGGACCCGGGGCCCTCCGGCCGGACGGCCGGGGCGTGCCGGGCGGGACGGCCGCTCCCGGCGGGTCCACCGGCCCTGGAGAGCCCGCCGGCCCGCGCGGGTGGCGCCGGTCAGGTGGCTGGGGTACGCCGGGCCGGCCGGAAGTGCGGGGGCCGGCCGGGGAGTCGGCCCCGCCGACCGGAGAGCCGGGCTCACCGACCCCGCCGTACGCACCGGCCCCGCCGACCGGAGAGCCGGGCCCACCGACCCCGCCGTACGCACCGACCCCGCCGACCGGAGAGCCGGGCCCACCGACCCCGCCGTACGCACCGACCCCGCCGACCGGAGAGCCGGGCCCACCGACCCCGCCGTTCGCTCCGGGCCCACCGACCCCGCCATACGCGCCGGGCGCAGACGGCCGACCGCACGCACACGGCCGGCGGGGCACCGCGCCCCCCGCCCTCGGCGACGCCCCTTTCCGCGCCACCCCTGGTGGCGGCCCCACCCTCACCACCCCCGACGACGGCCCCACCCTCACCACCCAAGACAACGCCCCCCTCCTCGCCACCCCCGACCACGGCCCCACCCTCGGCGGCGGGCCCCTCTTCGTCACCGTCACCCCCGGTGGCGCCCCCACCCACGTCTCCCTGGGCGAACCGTTCCCTCCCCTGCCCGTCAGCCCGCCGCCGCCCGTCGTGGCCTCTTCCCCGGCCGACCCGGCGGAGTGGCCCCGGCGGCTGGTGCCCGGTCGTACGCCCTGCCCGGTGCACGGGCCCGCCGACTGCCCCGTGCCGGACCTCGTCGACGTACCGCCGCTGCTGGCCCTGGTGCGCCACGCGGGCGGCGGGCCCGGCGGCGCACCAGGGCCGGCGGCGCCCCTCGGGGGCGCCGAGGCGCTGGACGCGCTGCACGCCCTGGCCGCGCTGTGCGACCGCTGTGCGCAGATCACGCTGCACAGCGTCTCCACCGCCGTTCTCGGCACCGTCGAGCACCTGCTGCACTCGCTGCTCGGCTGGGCGCGCGGCGTCGCCGCCGCGGCCCGCTCGCCGCACGGCCAGCTGCGCCTGGCCGCGCACTACGCGCAGCTCGCGGCCCGGCTGCGGATGCAGCGCGGCCAGGCGGCGCTGGCGATGGCCTGGGCCGGGCACGGACTGCGCTGGGCGGAGGCGACCGGTGACCTGGTGGTGCGCGCGACGCTGATGACCGACCTGTGCACGCTGGCGCGGCTCGACGGCGACCCGGTCTCGTCCCTCGCCTACGCGGAGGCGCTCGGCGGGCTGGGCGGCCGGCGGCCCTGGATCGCCGCGCTCGCGCACTCCTACCGGGCGCGGGCCTGCGCGGCGCTCGGCGACGGCGCGCGCACCCGTCACCACGCCGAGCGCAGCCGCTGGTGGCTGGACCGGCTGGGCGCCCGGGACCTGGCGGAGGCCCCGTGGCTGGCCGCCGAGCAGGGGCAGGTGCGGATCGAGTCGGCGATCGGGGGCGCGCTGCGCGACCTGGCCGCGGTCACCGGCGTGTGGGCCACGGGACGGCGCGCGGCGCGGTCGGCCGGGCGGGCGCTCCGGGCGGCGGCGCCGGCGATGGTGCCGGCCCGGCTGCTGCTGACCGTACGGCTCGCCGACTGCCACGCCTGTTCGGGCGATCTGGAGGCGGCGCTGGCCTGGGCGGTTCCGGTCGCCGAGGAGGCGGCGCGCACGGGCCGGCTGACCATCGTGCGGGAACTGCGCGCGCTGGACGCGCGGTTGACGGGCGCCTGGGGCGGTGTCCGGGAGGTGCGCGACTTCCACGAGCGTGTCCGCTGCCTGGCGCCCGCTTGACGGACGGACACCGGTCCCGCCACCCGTCGCCCGCGTGACGCACACCGGTCCCGCCACCCGTCGCCCGCGTGACGCACACCGGTCCCGCCACCCGTCGCCCGCGTGACGCACACCGGTCCCGCCGCCTGGCGTCCGGTTGACGGACACCGGTTGCCGTTGTGTGCCGGCCGGCCCGGACGGGCGGTCCGTGCGTTGACCCGTCCGCCGGCCCGCTGTGACCGTTTTGCCACTCCCGTCATGGACATGTCCAAAGACTCCCTCAGGTCCATGACGTGGCGCACCCCACCGCCACCTTCCGAGGAGACCTGGTGAAACGAAGAGTCACAGGGGCGCCCCGCGCCCTGCGCCGCGCCCTGCCCCTCACCCTGCCCTTCGCCCTGGCCGTCGCCCTCGGGCCGGCCGCCCTCCCCGCGACCGCGACCGCGGCCGCCGCGGGGCCACCCGCCGCCCGCACCGCGCCGCCCGCCGCTGCCGCCGCCCCCGACATCGACGTGTCGAAGGTGCGGGCGCACCTGAGCGAGCTCAACGCCGTCGCCGGCCGCAACGGCAACACCCGCCGCTCCACCACCCGCGGTTACACCGACTCCGTGGCCTATGTGAAGGGCAGGCTGCAGGCGGCCGGCTACACGGTCACCGAGCAGCCGTGCACCTCCGGCTGCAGCAGCGGGGCGGGACCCAACCTCATCGCGGAGTGGCCGTACGGCGACGCGAACAAGGTCTACATGTTCGGCTCGCACCTGGACAGCGTCTCGGCGGGTCCCGGCATCAACGACAACGGCTCCGGCTCGGCCGCCCTGCTGGAGAACGCCCTGGTGCTGGCGCAGCGGAGTCCCGCCATGCTCAACCGGGTCCGCTTCGCCTGGTGGACGGACGAGGAGCAGGGCCTGAACGGCTCCGAGTCCTACGTCCGCTCGCTGTCCTCGGCCGAGCGCGCCAGGATCAAGGCGTACTACAACTTCGACATGGTCGCCTCTCCCAACGGCGGCTACTTCATCAACCACATCACCTCGGCCGCGGCGGCGCCGCTCAAGGCGTACTGGGACGCGCTGAACCTCCGGCCGGAGGAGAACACCGAGGGCGCCGGGCGCAGCGACGACTACTCCTTCGAGCAGGCGGGCGTGCCGACGTCCGGCTACGCGATGGGGGCGAGTGCCCGCAAGACCTCCGCCCAGGCCGCCAAGTGGGGCGGTACGTCCGGTGCCGCCTACGACTCCTGCTACCACTCGGCGTGCGACACCACCGCCAACATCAACGCCACCGGCCTGGACCGCTCGGCCGACGGCATCGCCCGTGCCCTGTGGCAGACCGCCGTCGCCGAGGGCGCGCCGGGCGACGACTTCTCCCTCTCGGCGGCCCCGGCCGCGGGCGGCGTGCGTCCGGGCGGCTCGGTCACCTCGACCGTGTCCACCGCGACGACCGGCGGCTCCGCGCAGCCGGTGGCCCTGTCGGCGGCCGGCGCCCCGGCCGGGGTGACGGTGTCCTTCGCGCCGTCCACGGTGACCTCCGGCGGCAGCTCCACGATGACGGTGTCCGCCGCTGCCCCGGCCGCCCCCGGCACGTATCCGCTGACCGTCACCGGCACCGGGTCGGTCACCCGGACCACGGTCTACACCCTGACGGTCGACGGCCCCGGCGGGTGCGCCGGCACCGAGGCGGCCGTCAACGGCGGCTTCGAGAGCGGCATCCCGCCCTGGACCGGGAACACCGGCGTCATCGGCGCGTTCAGCGGGCGCAGCGCGCACGGCGGCAGCCGCTACGCGTGGCTGGCCGGCTACGGCTCCACCCGCACCGAGACGGTCGCCCAGACGGTCACCGTCCCCTCCGGGTGCGCCCGGGTGACACTGTCGTACTGGCTGCACATCGACACCGCCGAGTCCGGTCCGACGCCGTACGACACCTTCCGGGTCACGGCGGACGGCACCACGCTCGCCACCCTGTCCAACGCCGACGCCCGCAGCGGCTATGTGCGGCGCACGGCCGATCTGACCCCGTACGCGGGCCGGCAGGTGACCCTCGCCTTCACCGGCAGTGAGGACTCCTCCGTGCAGACCAGCTTCGTCCTCGACGACGTGAGCGTGCGGGGCGGCTGACCCGCCGGCCGGCCGCCCCCGGTCCGGGCGGAACCCGGCTGCCCCTTGCGCGACACCGCACCACCGCACCACCACACCGCCCCGCCGCGTCGCACCGCCCCGCCGCGTCTCCCGCGCGGCGGGGCGGGAACACGTGCGGGGGCCGCGCCGGGACCGCGAAGGGGGGAAGACGGGGAATACGCCCTTCCCGGGCCGGTGCTTGGATCTCTCGGAGGTACGACGATGACGACGACTGACGACGACGGCCGGCGCTACCGCGTCGAGCACGATTCGATGGGCGAGGTGCGGGTCCCCGCCGACGCCAAGTGGCGGGCGCAGACGCAGCGTGCCGTGGAGAACTTCCCCGTGTCCGGGCAGCGGATCGAGCGCGCCCACATCGAGGCCCTGGCCCGGATCAAGGGCGCCGCCGCCAAGGTGAACGCGCGGCTCGGAGTGCTGGACAAGGACGTCGCCGAGGCCATCCAGGAGGCGGCCGGCGAGGTCGCCGAGGGCCGCTGGGACGAGCACTTCCCGGTCGACGTGTTCCAGACCGGCTCCGGGACCTCGTCCAACATGAACGCCAACGAGGTCATCGCCACCCTCGCCGGCGAGCGGCTGGGGCGGGACGTGCACCCCAACGACCACGTCAACGCCTCCCAGTCCTCCAACGACGTCTTCCCCTCCTCGATCCACATCGCGGCCACCGCCGCCGTCACCCGGGACCTGATCCCCGCGCTGGAGCACCTGGCGGGCGCCCTGTCCCGCAAGGCCGAGGAGTTCGCGGACGTGGTGAAGGCCGGGCGGACGCACCTGATGGACGCCACACCCGTCACCCTCGGCCAGGAGTTCGGCGGCTATGCGGCCCAGGTGCGGTACGGCGTGGAGCGGCTGCGCGCCGCCCTGCCCCGGCTGGCCGAACTGCCGCTGGGCGGCACGGCGGTCGGCACCGGCATCAACACCCCGCCCGGCTTCTCCGCCGCCGTCATCGAGGAGGTCGCCCGGGTCACCGGGCTGCCGCTGACCGAGGCCCGCGACCACTTCGAGGCGCAGGGCGCGCGGGACGGGATCGTGGAGACCAGCGGACAGCTGCGCACCATCGCCGTGGGGCTGACGAAGATCGCCAACGATCTGCGCTGGATGGCCTCCGGGCCCCGGACCGGGCTCGCCGAGATCTCCCTGCCCGACCTCCAGCCCGGCTCGTCGATCATGCCGGGCAAGGTCAACCCGGTCATCCCCGAGGCCGTGCTCATGGTCGCCGCCCAGGTGATCGGCAACGACGCCACGGTCGCCACCGCCGGGGCCTCCGGCAACTTCGAGCTCAACGTCATGCTCCCGGTGATCGCCAAGAACATCCTGGAGTCCGTACGGCTGCTCGCGAACGTCTCCCGGCTGCTGGCCGACCGCACCGTCGAGGGCGTCGTCGCCCACCGGGAGCGGGCCCGCGCGTACGCCGAGTCCTCGCCGTCCGTGGTCACCCCGCTGAACAAGTACATCGGCTACGAGGAGGCGGCCAAGGTCGCCAAGAAAGCGCTCGCCGAGCAGAAGACGATCCGTCAGGTCGTCGAGGAGGGCGGGTACGTGGAGCGCGGCGACCTGACCGCCCAGCAACTCGACGAGGCGCTGGACGTGCTGCGGATGACCCACCCGTGACGCCCGCGGTCCCGGCGTGAACCGTGACGCCCCCTGCGGCGTCGTACGGCCGTGACACCTAAAATCCGCCCATGGCGGACGACGGAACGGTGACGAACGTGACGACGGACGGCGCGGGGTCGCGCTGGACTCCCGGCAGCCACATCCTGTGGCGCTACCGGGAGAACGGCGGCACGCGCTTCCACATCGCGCGGCCGGTGACCGTCGTACGGGACGATCCCGGGCTGCTCGCCGTGTGGATGGCGCCCGGCACGGAGTGCGTGAAGCCGGTGCTCGCCGACGGCACGCCGGTGCATCTGGAGCCGCTCGCCTCCCGGTACACCAAGCCGCGGACCGTGCGGCGCGACCGCTGGTCCGGCACGGGCGTGCTCAAGCTGGCCCGCCCGGGCGAGCCGTGGTCGGTGTGGCTGTTCTGGGAGCCGGGCTGGCGGTTCAAGAACTGGTACGTGAACCTGGAGGAGCCGCTGACCCGTTGGGCGGGCGGCGTGGACTCCCAGGATCACTTTCTGGACATCTCCGTGCACCCGGACCGCAGTTGGCGCTGGCACGACGAGGACGAGTTCGCGCAGGCCCGGGCGGACGGACTGGTGGACGACGAGCTGGCCGCACGGGTGCGGGAGGCGGGCCGGAACGCGGTGGCGGCCATCCACGCCTGGGGGCCGCCGTTCTCCGACGGCTGGCAGGACTGGCGCCCGGACCCCTCCTGGGCGGTACCGTCACTGCCGGAGGACTGGGACCGTACGCCCGCGCACGTGTCCTCATGAGACCCTTGATGCGCCCCCGGGCAAGAAACGTAGGATCGTCCTCCGCAAGGGCGCGCGGCGGCAGGTCCCAGGAGCAACTCCAGGAGCGGGCGCCGAGTCTGACCGAACGTCATTGAGGGGCGGCAGGACGTGAGCGAGGGGTACCAGGGCAATACCCGTGCGGGCCGCAGACGGTCCGCCGGTGGCACAGGAACAGCCTCTGACCACGCCGTAAATCCGTTCCTGGGGCACGTATTCCGGGTATCGGGTCTTCGGCGGGACCAACTGCGCGCCAGGCGCGCAGCCCCGGACGGATGGATTCGACACGCGTGACGGAGCAGCCGACCTCCTTCGAACGCCCCCAGACGGGCTCCGACCCCGCGGACGCCCGTGGGGCGCTCCTGCGTACCCCGGAACCCGCGCACGTCCCGGGGGCCCCGGCCTTACCCGCCCAGTCACGGCCCGGCGAGCCCCCGGCGCGCCCGGCGGCGCCCCGGCCCGCCGCGGACACCGCCCAGGACGTCGCGGCCCCGGCAGGCTCCCGCGGCGAGGGCGGCGGCCGGGTCTCCGGCGGGCGCGGAGCCGGGACACGGGCGACGCGCGCGGCCGGCGCCGCGGACGGCGCCGGGTCCGAGCACTCCCAGCCCGCCTCCGCCGAGCCCGGCGCGCACCGTCCGCGCCCCGCGCCGGAGTGCATCCCGGCCCAGCCCGACGCGGCGGACCGGGCCACGGGCACGCGACCGCCCGGCCCCGCGGTCGCCGGAGCGGAAGGGACGGAAGGGGCGGACACGGGCGGCGCCCCGGCCGCCGGGGCACGCGCCGACGGCACCGCGGCCGCGCAGGCACGCGTCACGGGCACCACGGCCACAGGCGGGCCGGCCGCCGCCGGACTGCCGGCCGCGGAGGCCCGGAGCGCCGCCGACGCCGCCAGGGCCGAGGCGCGGCCCGCCGCCGGCCGCAACGGCGGCGGCCGGCCCGCCGCGAAACGCGTCGCCGGCGACCCGGTGCCCGACGGCGGGACGGCCGGGACGGCGACGGGCGGCAGGACCGCGGGCGGCGCGGGCCGCTCCGCGGGCGCGCCCGGCGGCCAGGAGCGGCGCACCGGGCAGGGGCTGCCGCCCGGGCGGCCGCTGCCGATGCGGCGCGACGGGGACCGGCTGCGGTTCGTGGGAGCCGCCACCCGGCGGATCGCCCGCGGCATGGACCTCGACGAGATCGTCATGGGCCTGTGCCGGGCCACCGTGCCCACCTTCTCCGACGCCATCCTGGTCTATCTGCGCGAGCCGCTCCCGGTGGGCGACGAGCGGCCCGTGGGCCCGCTCGTGCTGCGGCTGCGCCGCACCGACCGGATACCCACCGAGCGGGACACGGAGGGCGTGTACGTGCCCCCGCCGGTCCCGGAGCAGCCGGCCGAACTGTCCGTGGTCACCAACGAACTGTGCCAGGTGCGGCCCGGCAGCGCGCTCGGCGAGGTGCTGCGGGGCGTCCGTCCGGTGTTCACGGACACCCCGGCCGCCCGCGACGCGCTGGACGAACTGCTCGGCGACGACTCCGAACTGACGGTGCCGGCCGGTCAGCGCACCATCCTCGCCCCGCTGCGCGGCCGGCGCCGGGTCATCGGCGCCGCGCTGTTCCTGCGGCTGCCGGAGCGCCTGGCGTTCGAGCCGGACGACCTGCTCGTCGCCGCGCAGCTGGCCACGCACAGCGCGCTCGGCATCGACAAGGCGGTGCTCTACGGCCGCGAGGCGTACATCGCCGACGAACTCCAGCGCACCATGCTGCCGGAGACCCTGCCGCGCCCCACCGGCGTCCGGCTGGCCTCCCGCTACCTGCCCGCGGCGGAGACCGCCCGGGTGGGCGGCGACTGGTACGACGCGATCCCGCTGCCCGGCAGCCGGGTCGCCCTCGTCGTCGGCGACGTCATGGGCCACTCCATGACCTCCGCGGCGATCATGGGCCAGCTGCGCACCACGGCGCAGACCCTGGCGGGGCTCGACCTGCCGCCGCAGGAGGTGCTGCACCACCTCGACGAGCAGGCGCAGCGGCTCGGCACCGACCGCATGGCGACCTGCCTGTACGCCGTCTACGACCCCGTCTCGCACCGCATCACCATCGCCAACGCCGGCCATCCGCCGCCCGTCCTGCTGCACCTGGGCGGCGAGGCCGAGGTGCTGCGGGTGCCGGCCGGCGCGCCGATCGGCGTGGGCGGCGTGGACTTCGAGGCGGTGGAGCTGGAGGCCCCGGCCGGGGCGACCCTGCTGCTGTACACCGACGGCCTGGTGGAGTCGCGGCTGCGGGACGTGTGGACCGGCATAGAGCAGCTGCGCGAGAAGCTGATGGCGACCGCGCGGCTCACCGGGCCCGACCACGCCCCGCCGCTGGAGGCCCTGTGCGACGAGGTGCTCGACATGCTCGGCCCGGGAGACCGGGACGACGACATCGCGCTGCTCGCCGCCCGCTTCGACGGGATCGCGCCGAGCGACGTGGCGTACTGGTTCCTGGAGCCGGAGGACGCCGCCCCCGGCAAGGCCCGCCGGCTGGCCCGCCGGGCGCTGGCCCGCTGGGGTCTGGAGGAGCTCACCGACTCGGTGGAGCTGCTGGTGAGCGAGGTCGTCACCAACGCCGTGCGCTACACCAGCCGCCCGGTGACGCTGCGGCTGCTGCGCACCGACGTGCTGCGCTGCGAGGTCGGCGACGACGCGCCGCAGCTGCCGCGTCTGCGCCAGGCCCGCGCCACGGACGAGGACGGACGTGGCCTGTACCTGGTGAACCGGCTGGCCCGGCGGTGGGGCGCGACCCGGCTGAGCACGGGCAAGGTGGTCTGGTTCGAGCTGAACCGGGGCTGAGGCGGACTCCGTACGCCTTCATACGCCTTCGTACGCCGCGTACGCCCCGTACGCGTGAGGGGGCGCCCGACGGTCCGGGCGCCCCTCACGCGTGTGCGGTCACTGGGCCGGCGGTCCGCCGTCCAGCCGCTGCCGGCCGCTCGGGTCCAGCGGGTTGCCGCTGACCGGGCCGCCCGACGGAGTCCTGCTCGGCGACTGCGAGGGCGACTGGCTGGGCGACTTGGACGGGGACTGGCTGGGCGACTGGGACGGCGACTGCGACGGCGACCGGGAGGGCGACTGCGAGCTGGACGGCGACTGCGAGGGTGACTGGGACGGCGACTGCGACACCGAGGGCGACCGCGACGGCCGGACCGCCGCGCCCTGGGTGGTGTCCAGGTCGAACCTGCTGTTCCCGTCCGTCACGCCGAAGGTGTACGCCGCCCAGATCTTCGCCGGGTAGCCGCCGCCGTTGACCCGGCCGGAGCCGGGCAGGAGACCCGTGGCGCCGGTCAGGCTGACGTGCCGGTACGGCGGCTTGGGCTGCTCGCCGAAGAGGCCGACCGAGGTGACCAGGTCGGGGGTGTAGCCGGTGAACCAGGCGGACCTGTTCTCGTCGGAGGTGCCCGTCTTGCCCGCGACCGCCTGCCCGTCGCGGGCCGGGTTGCGGGCGACCGAGTCCCTCGCCGTGCCGTCGTCGACCACACCGGTCAGCACCGAGGTGACCGTGTCGGCGGCCTCACGGTCGATGACCTCGTCGCCGACGGCGTCCGGCATGGTGACCGTGCGGCCGCGCTGCTCGGCCTTGGCGACGATGGTCGGGGTGACCTTCCTGCCGTGGTTGTCGAAGGTGGCGTAGATCCCGGCCATCTCCAGCGGGCTGGCGCCCATGGAGCCCAGGGTCTGGGCGGGCACGGCCTGCATGCCCTCGGTGTCCATGCCGAGCTTGCCGGCGGTGCTCATCACCTTCTCCATGCCGACGTCGACGCCCATCTGCGCGAAGACGGAGTTCACGGACTGGTTCATCGCCGTCTGCACGGTGATGGGTCCATAGTCGTGGCCGTCCTCGTTGGGCGGGCCGAAGCCGACCTTGGTGCCGTGGTCCACGACCTGGCGGCCGCTGGTGCCGTCGTAGACGGTGTTGGCGTCGATCGGCAGGCCGTCCTGCGTCCTGGCCCCCTCCTCCAGCGCGGCGGCGAGGATCACCGGCTTGAAGGTGGAGGCGGGCTGGAAGTCCCGCCGGGTGGCGTTGCTGGTGTAGTGCTTGAAGTAGTCCTGGCCGCCGTAGAGGGCGACGATCTTCCCGGTCTTCGGGTCGACGGACACCGCGCCGGCCTGGACGTCGCCGTCCACCTTGCGCTTCTTCGGGTCCAGCTTGCTGGTCAGCTCGGCCTTGACCGCCTTCTCCAGCGCGGCCTGCTTCTTCTTGTCGATGTTGAGCGTGATGGTCCAGCCGCGGCCCACGACCTCGGCCTCCGCCTGGGACTGCGGGATCCCCTCGTCCTTCATCAGCTTCTGCTCGAGCTGCTTGTTGGCGAGTTCGATCAGATAGCCCTTCTGGCCCTCCAGGCCGGGCGTGCCCCTGGGGTCCTTGGGCACGGGGAACTTCATGTCCCGGCGGGCGCCGGCGTCGAGCCAGTGCTGCTCGACCATGTTGTCCAGGACGTAGTTCCAGCGGGCCTGGACCAGCTTCCTGCCGGTGGGGGACGCCACCGCCCAGTCGTACTGGCTGGGCGCCTGGAGCAGCGCGGCCAGGTACGCGCCCTGCGCGACCGTGAGTTTCTGGGCGTCGACGCGGTAGTAGGCCTGCGCGGCGGCCTGGATGCCGTAGGCGCCGCGGCCGTAGTAGCTGGTGTTGATGTAGCCGGCCAGGATCTGGTCCTTGGTCAGCTTCTGGTCCACCTTCAACGAGATGACCAGTTCCTTCAGCTTGCGTGTGACGGTCTGGTCCTGCGTGAGGTAGTAGTTCTTGACGTACTGCTGGGTGATCGTCGAACCGCCCTGGGTGCCCTTGCCGGTCAGCGTGTTGAGCACACCGCGCGCGGTGCCCTTCAGGTCGACGCCGGAGTCGTGGTAGAAGCTCTTGTTCTCCGCGGCGACGAAGGTGTGCTGGACGTCCTTGGGCACCCGGTCCAGGGACACGCTCTCGCGGTTGACGTCGCCCTTGCGGGCCAGGACCGTGCCGTCGCTGAACTCGTAGACGTTGCTCTCGCGCTGCGCGGCCTCGTTGCCGCCCTTGGGTATGGGCACGACCAGGTACAGCACGATGAAGGCGCCGATGCCGAGCAGGCACACGCCGAGGAACGTGCCGAGGATCTTCTTCCAGGTGAACAGCCGTCGTATGCCGCCGCGGCGGGCCGTGGCCGGCCGGGCCGCCCGCCGGGCCGCGGCCCTGCCGCCGCCCGCGGCGCCGCCCGCGTCCCCGACGCCGGCCGCCGGCATCCCGGACGAGCGCCTGGGCGCGGCGCGGCGGCCGCCGCGCTGTCGCGCTCGTCTCTCTTCCGCTCGTCCCATGCGTCCGTTCGCTCCGCTTCCGTCTCGACAGTCACTCGTGTGGGTGGCTCAGGTCAGCTCAGAAAGCTAACACCACCCTCTGTGACAAAGAGCCCCTCATCCGCCCTTTTGCGGACGTGACAATCAGCACCCGCCCCAACGGAACCGACGTCCCAAGGGGTTCGAAGGTTGCCGCGAAATGCTAAAGTGATATCACTTAGCTAGGCCGACGACATCGCTCGGCCGCACTTCGCAGAGAACGGGGGACCGTCATGTCCGCACGAGACACCCAGGACACCGCACCCGCCGCCGGCCAGGACGCCGGCCCCGGCGCCGCGTCCGCCGCCGCGCCCGCCGCCGACGTGCCCGAGATGCCCGCGCCACGCGTGCGGGAGTTCCCGGCGCGCAGCATCGGGGGCGGACTCGCGCTGCTCCTCGGTCTGCTCGGGCTGGTCCTCGCGGTCGCCCTGGTGGCGGGCGGGGCGACCGTCACCGCGACCGGCGTGAAGGCCGCGTTGATCGTCGTCGGCGTGCTGACCGGCATCGGCGCCCTGTTCGCCATGGGCGGGCTGAACATGGTGGCGCCGGGCGAGGCCCGGGTCGTGCAGCTCTTCGGGCGCTACCGGGGCACGATCCGCGAGGACGGGCTGCGCTGGGTGAACCCGTTCACCTCGCGGACGAAGATCTCCACCCGCGTACGCAACCACGAGACCGCGGTCCTGAAGGTCAACGACGCCTACGGCAACCCGATCGAACTGGCCGCGGTCGTGGTGTGGAAGGTGCAGGACACCGCGCAGGCCACCTTCGAGGTGGACAACTACCTGGAGTTCGTCGCCACCCAGACCGAGGCGGCCGTCCGGCACATCGCCATCGAGTACCCCTACGACGCGCACGACGAGAGCGGACTGTCGCTGCGGGGCAACGCCGAGGAGATCACCGAGAAGCTCGCCGTGGAGCTGCACGCCCGGGTGGACGCGGCCGGAGTGCGGATCATCGAGTCGCGGTTCACCCATCTGGCGTACGCTCCCGAGATCGCCTCCGCGATGCTCCAGCGGCAGCAGGCCGGCGCGGTCGTCGCGGCCCGGCGGCAGATCGTGGACGGCGCGGTCGGCATGGTCGAGGCGGCGCTCGCCCGGATCGCCGAGCGGGACATCGTGGAGCTGGACGAGGAGCGCAAGGCGGCGATGGTGTCGAACCTGATGGTGGTGCTGTGCGGGGACCGGGCCCCGCAGCCCGTCCTCAACACCGGGACGCTCTACCAGTGACGGCCTCGCCCGAGGACTCCGAGGAGGCGGCTCCCCGCCGCCGGCCGCAGCAGCGCAAGCAGGTGCTGCTGCGGCTGGACCCGTCGGTGTACGACGCGCTGGCGCGCTGGGCGTCCGACGAACTGCGCTCGGCCAACGCCCAGATCGAGTTCCTGCTGCGCCGCGCCCTCGCGGAGGCGGGCCGCCTGCCCCGCGAGACGGGCCCCCTCCCCCGCCGCGGCCGGCCCCCGCGGAGCCCGCGGGACCCCCGGGACCAGCAGGGCACCTAGGCCGGCGGAGGGCCGGCAGGACAGGCGGAGGGCCCGCAGGACAGGCGGAGGGCCCAGGACAGGCGGAGGGCCCGCAGGACAGGCGGAGGGCCCGCAGGACAGGCCAGGACAGGCAGTGCGCGGCCGCCCCCTGCGCAGGGTCCCGCCCAGGGCCCGCCAGTCCTTGCGCAGAGTCCCGCTCAGGGCCCGCACAGGCCCTGAGCAGGGCGGGACCCCCGGACCGGCCCCGGCCGCCCACCCCCTGCCGACGCACACCCCGGCCCCGTAGCAGAACCGTGACAATCGACGGCGACCTGCACGGCCGTACCCCCCGCCATGATCTCGGCACTCGGCGTATACATGGCGCGTATACACGGTGTGTAGAGTGCTGTCATGTCCATCGGTCACACACTCCTGGGGCTCCTGGAGTCCGGGCCGCGCCACGGTTACGACCTGAAGCGCGCCTTTGACGAGAAGTTCGGTCACGACCGGCCGCTGCACTACGGCCAGGTCTACTCGACGATGTCCCGGCTGCTGAAGAACGGCCTGGTCGAAGTCGACGGCATCGAGGCGGGCGGCGGTCCCGAGCGCAAGCGGTACGCCATCACCGACGCCGGCATCACCGACGTGGAGCGGTGGCTGGCCACACCGGAGAAGCCCGAGCCGTATCTGCAGTCGACCCTCTACACGAAGGTCGTCCTCGCGCTGCTGACCCACCGGAACGCGGCCGACGTCCTCGACGCCCAGCGCTCCGAGCACCTGCGCAGCATGCGGATCCTGACCGACCGCAAGCGCCGCGGCGACCTGGCGGACCAGCTGATCTGCGACCACGCCCTGTTCCACCTGGAGGCCGACCTGCGGTGGCTCGAGCTGACCGCCGCCCGCCTCGACAAGCTCCGCGAGGCGGTGACCCGGTGACTCCTCCCCCAGGCTCCCTGCTGGCCGCCGAGAACCTGCGCAAGGCCTACGGCCCCACCACCGCGCTGGACGGCGCCGAGTTCTCCATCCACCCCGGTGAGATCGTCGCCGTGATGGGCCCGTCCGGGTCGGGCAAGTCCACCCTGCTGCACTGCCTGGCCGGCATCGTCCCCCCGGACTCCGGGACGATCACCTACGACGGGCGCGAGCTGTCCGCCATGAACGACGCCCAGCGCAGCGCGCTCCGGCGCTCGGAGTTCGGCTTCGTCTTCCAGTTCGGCCAGCTCGTGCCCGAGCTCACCTGCGTGGAGAACGTGGCCCTGCCGCTGCGCCTGAACGGCACGCCCCGCAAGGAGGCCGAGCGGGCCGCGCTCGGCTGGATGGAGCGGCTGGAGGTCGACGACCTGAGCCGCAAGCGGCCCGGCGAAGTCTCCGGCGGCCAGGGGCAGCGCGTCGCGGTGGCGCGGGCGCTGGTCACCGGACCGCGGGTGCTGTTCGCCGACGAGCCGACCGGCGCGCTGGACTCCCTCAACGGCGAGCGCGTGATGGAACTGCTCACCGAGGCCGCCCGCTCCGCCAATGCCGCCGTGGTGCTGGTCACGCACGAGGCCCGGGTGGCCGCCTACTCCGACCGCGAGATCGTCGTACGGGACGGCAGGTCCCGGGACATGGAGCGGCTCGTATGAACACGCCACGGGGGAACCCTGCCGCCCGGACGGAGCCCAGGGTCCGGGTGTGGGCCAGGGACCTGGCCATGGGGGCCAGGTTCGCGGTCACCGGCGGACGCGAGGGCTGGATCCGGGTGCTGCTTACGGCGGTGGGCGTCGGGCTGGGCGTCGCCCTGCTGCTGCTGACCACCGCCGTGCCCAACGCGCTCGCCGTGCGCCACGACCGGGAGGCGGCGCGCCTGGACTACACCTACGACCAGCACATCCGGCCGAAGGCCGACAACACGCTGCTGATAGCGGACGTCGACACCAGCTTCCACGACAGCGACATCCGCGGGCGCCTGGTGGAGCCCGAGGGGCCGCGCGCCCCGATCGCCCCCGGCCTGTCCGCGTACCCGGCGCCCGGCGAGATGGTCGTCTCCCCCGCGCTGAAGCGGCTGCTCGACTCCGACGAGGGCGGGCCGCTGCGCGAGCGGCTGCCCTACCGGGTGACCGGCACCATCGGCGAGCCCGGGCTCATCGGCTCCCAGGAACTCGCCTACTACGCGGGCGCACGCCACCTCGCCGAGCACATCAACGGCTGGCAGGTCGGGCGGATCGCCGCGTTCGGACACCCGGAGCCCTCCGGCTCCGACAGCAGCGACCCGGTGCTGATCCTGCTGGTGCTGGTCGTCTTCGTGGTGCTGCTGATGCCGGTGGCCGTGTTCATCGCCGCGGCCGTGCGGTTCGGCGGCGAGCGGCGCGACCGCAGGCTGGCCGCCCTGCGGCTGGTCGGTTCCGACAGCCGGATGACCCGCCGGATCGCGGCCGGCGAGGCCCTCGCCGGATCGCTGCTCGGCCTGGTGTTCGGCACCCTCTTCTTCCTCGCCGGCCGGCAGGTGGCGGGCTCCGTCGAGCTCCTCGGCATCAGCGTCTTCCCCAGCTACCTGGACCCCTCGCCCACGCTCGCCGCGCTGGTCGCCCTCGCGGTCCCGGCGGCCGCGGTGCTGGTCACGCTGCTGGCGCTGCGCGGGGTGGTCATCGAGCCGCTCGGCGTGGTGCGGACGGCCAAGCCCACGCGCCGCCGGCTGTGGTGGCGGCTGCTGCTGCCGCTGGCCGGCCTGGCGATGCTCTACCCGATGCTGGGCCAGGGCCGCGCCAACGGCGACTTCAACCAGTACCTGGTCGTCGGCGGTGTGATGCTGCTGCTCATCGGCGTCACCGCGCTGCTGCCGTGGATCGTGGAGACGGTCGTCGCCCGGCTCGGCTCCGGCTCGGTCGCCTGGCAACTGGCCGTACGACGGCTGCAGTTGAGCAGCGGCACGGCGGCCCGCATGGTGAACGGCATCGCGGTGGCGGTGGCCGGGGCGATCGCCCTGCAGATGGTTTTCGCGGGGGTGCAGAGCGAGTACACCAAGCAGACCGGCAACGACGTGTCCCGCGTCCAGATGGACGTCTCGGTGCCGCGCGGGGTGCCGGTCGCCGCGGCCCGGCAGAAGCTGGCCGCCACCAAGGGCGTGCGGAAGGTCTTCGCGCTGTCGTCCACGGAGGCCGGCAACGGGAGCTGGCGCACCGAGGAAGGGCCCGCCCTCTCCACCCAGGTGACCATCGGCGACTGCGCGACCCTGCGTCAGATGGCCGACCTGCCCTCCTGCCGGAACGGGGACGTCTTCGCGCTCAGCGGCGCCGAGGACGACGGCGACACCGCGAAACTGGCCAGGCCCGGCAGCAGGCTGTACCTCGACACCAGCTACCGGATGCAGCGGGGCCCGGAGATCCTGTGGACGGTCCCGCGCGCCCTCAAGCACGCCCGCTCGGTGCAGGACCCCACCGGGGACACGCGCATCGGCTTCCTGATGACGCCGGCCGCGGTGCCCGCCAAGGCGGCGGCGACGCTGACCGGTTCGGTCTATCTGTCCCTGGACGAGTCGGTGCCGGACGTGCACGAGTACGTGCGCAACACGGCCGCGGCCATCGACCCCATGGCGACCGCGGCGGTGTGGTCGGCCGAGCGGGAGTCGAGGAAGTTCGTCTCCATCCGCACCGGCCTGTACGTGGGCGCGGCCTGTGTGCTGGTCCTCATCGGCGCGAGTCTGCTGGTGTCGCAGCTGGAGCAGCTGCGCGAGCGCAGGAAGCTGCTGTCGGCACTGGTCGCCTTCGGCACCCGGCGGCGGACGCTGAGCATGTCCGTGCTGTGGCAGACGGCGATACCGATCGCGCTGGGGCTGCTGCTGGCCTCGGTGGTGGGCCTCACGCTCGGCGCGGTGCTGCTGAGGATGACCGGCACCACGGTCGGCGTCGACTGGGCGAGCGTGGTGACCATGGCCGGCATCGGAGCGGCCGTCGTACTGGCGGTGACGCTGCTCAGCCTGCCGCCGCTGCTGCGGCTGATGCGCCCGGACGGCCTGCGCACCGAGTAGCGCCCCCGGCCGGACGGCCCCTTCCCCGGCGGGGAAGGGGCCGTCCGCGTGCGCGGACCCCGGTCACGGGGGCCGTGCCGTGCGGGTCCCGTATCAGAGGCCGTACTCCTTCACGACGCGGCGGGCCTGGGCGAAGAGCATGCCGACGTTGACGGACTTGCGGCACACGACCACCGCCACCACGTCCTGCTGCTCGGTCATCCGCAGGAACAGGTGGGTCAGGTTGTCGCTGTTGACCAGGATCTCCTGGAAGAAGTGGTTCTCACTGGCGATGCCCCGGCGCTCCTTGAAGACGTCCTCGATCATCACCACCGTGCGCCCCTGGAACAGGTCGAGGGTCGCCCCGGCCAGCAGGTCCAGGACCTCGGGCGGGTGGTTGTCGACGGTCTCGTACGACAGCAGCATGCCGGTGGACATGTCGACCACGCCGGCGGCGAGGCAGTCCGGTGCGTCGTTGCGCAGCGCCTTGACCAGGCCCATCACCTGATCGGAGAAACCGGGAGTCATTCGCTTCGTCGCCATCCCTTCACACTCCCTCGGGGGTCTTCGCGGTCAGGATCGAGTCGATCCGCCGCAGGGCGGGCGCGGTCGCCCGGTGCAGCCGGTCCACGTCCATCCCCTCGTCGCCCAGCACGACCATCAGGGCGTTGTCGCCGACGGCGTAGAAGGCGGCGCAGCCGTGGCTGCCGTACGTCACCGTCTGCCGCAGCGCGCCGCGCGCGGTGGCCTGCGCGGTGCGCCGGGCCAGGCCCAGGCCGGCCGCCGCGAGGGCGGCGAGCGACTCGGGGTCGATCGAGTCGGCGGTGTCGGCTGCGATGAGCAGTCCGTCCGCGGCGGCGAGGGCCGTGTCGGTGATGCCGGTCACCTGCTGGCGCAGGCCGCGCATTTCGAGTGCCAGGGCTTCCTGGTCCATGTACTCAACTCCATTTCGCGGTTCCGTTCCGCAGCCGGAAGAAACCTCTCCAACTCGCCCCGTTCTTCTGCGGGGTGAGCGCTTCGGTGATGCCGCTGGCGCCGGGTGTACGGCGGGGCAGCGAGGCCGGTACGGGGACCGGCTCGGGCGGCGGTGGCGGGGGCGTCGGCTCCCGCCGGGCGAGGGCGCCGGTCCGGGGCGGGACACGGACCGGTATGGGCGCGGGCGCGGCGGGGCACTCCATGAACCCTTCGGCGAGCATCCGAGCCACCTCCACGGTGACCGTGTAGACCCCGCGTCCGGTGCGGAAGGCCAGGTCGCGGATGGTGCGGCGGCCGTCGGCGTGGGCGAGCAGCTCCTGCCGGAGCACGGAGAGCGGGACGTCGGCAGCGGCGGCGGGCCGGGGGCGCTCGCGGTCCGGGCGCACCGGGTACGGCAGTGCGGCCACGGCGGCCAGCTTGCGGGCCGCGTCCTGGAGCATCCGGGTGGGTCCCTCGCCGACGGGGACCGGGGCCGAGGGCTCGCCGCCCGGCTCGCGTTCGCAGGCGTCGACCCGGCCGGCGGCGATGGCGAAGGCCGCGTCGTGCAGCGCCATCGCGCAGACGACCCGGAGCTGGGCGGGGCCCGCGTAGCCGTGGGCGATGAGCGCGGCGGCCGGCCAGCGGGCTCCGCCCGACTCGCGTACGAGTTCGGTCCACCGCTCGCCGTCGATCCGGCCCGAGCGCAGCAGGAGAGCCATGGCTCCGGGCGCGCCGGGGGTCTCGGCCGCGACGACGAGCCCGTCGCGCAGGTGGAAGGTGCCACCGGGGCTGCCGGACACCCGCAGTTGCCCGGTGAACCCCTCGCGTCCGCAGGCGCCGAGCGCCTTGGTCAGCTCGGTGTGGCCGATGCGGCCGAGGGAGTCCCCGAGGTCCGCGCTCTTCGCCATCACTCCCCTTGACTCGTCGCACACACGCCTGACACGTCGCACTGAGGGGGTATGTGTATCAGTCGGGGGGTATGCGCCGGCCCGGCTCTTCCGAGCTGCCTCCAGCTGACGGAATTTGCGCCGCCGGCTGCACCAAATAGCTTTGTTCGGCGCTCATTTGACCGAATACGGGACCGGACACGCGCACGAACGACACCCGTTCGCAGGGACGCCCCCCGTCGCGGGGGCCCCCGTCGCGGGGGCGCGCCGCCCCGCTCACGGGGTCCCCCTGGTAGTGGGGTGCGCCGCTCCATGTGGGGGGCGCCCCCCGGCCACAGGGAGGAGCGCCCGGTCACGGGCGGGGCGGGCGGACAGGTCGGGGGTCCCCCGGTCGCAGGGTGCGCCGCTCCCTTCGCGAGGCGCGCCGCCCGTTCACGGGGCCCGCGGTAGTGGGGGTCCCCCGTAGTGGGGTGTGCCCATACGCGGGGCCCCGGCCGCAGGGAGCGGCCCGTTCGCGCGGCCCCCCAGCACAGGGCATGCCGCCCCTTCGCAGGGGCGTCCCCGGCCGCAGGGAGGGACGCCCGGTGGCGGGAGCGCCCCCGGTCACGGGGCGCGCCGCCCCGTTCGCGAGGCGCGCCACCCCGTTCACGGGGGCCTCCCCGTCGCGGGGGGCGCGCCGCTCCATTCGCTGGGCCCCGGCAGCGAGGAGGGGCGCACCGTCACGGCGGCACCCCGGTCCCGGAGCGCGCCGCCCCGTTCACGGGCACGCCACCCATCGCAGGGCCGCGCCGCTCCATTCGCGGGGGCTCCGGCGGCGAGGAGGGGCGCCCGGTCGCGGCGGCACCCCCGGTCACGGGGCGCGCCGCCCCAGTCGCGGGGCGGGGCGAGCGAACCGGTCGGGGCCCTCGGTCTCAGGCGCGCCACCCGGCCGCAGGGAGGGACGCACCGTCACGGCGGCACCCCCCGTCACGCGGCAGACCGCCCCGTTTGCGAGGGGGCACCCATCGCGGGGCGCGCCGCCCCGTTCGGGGTGCTCCCCCGGTCGGCGGGACGCCCCGGTCGCCGGGCGGGCGGGCGGACCGGGTGCCCCGGGCCGTAGTGGGCCGGGCGCGTCGCCCCGTCATGGCAGGGCGCGTCGCCCGGTCACGGGTCGGGCAGACCGGGCTCGGCACCCGTCATGGGCCGGGTGCGTCGCCCCGTCAGGCGTCGCCGTCGAGGACCCGGACGGGTAGGGGGCGCAGGTCTGTGCGGAGGGCTGTGGCCAGTTCGTGGTACTCGGCGGCGCGGGCGGCGCCGGCGCGCATGGCGAGGGCGATGCGGCGGGAGGGGGCGGGGGCGGTGAAGTAGCCGGTGCTCAGCTCGCTGCTGCGGGAGGTCTCGACCTTCAGCGCGGTGCGCGGCAGCAGCGTGCAGCCGAGCCCGCCGGCGACGAGCTGGACGAGGGTGGACAGCCCCGCGGCGGTGGTGGTGACCGGCACGTCCTCGCGGCCGGCCTCGCGGCAGATGTCCAGGGCCTGGTCGCGCAGGCAGTGGCCCTCGTCCAGGAGCAGCAGGTTGAGCTCCCTGAGCGCCTCGCGCGGGATGTCCGTCCGGCCGCCGAGCCGGTGGCCGGGCGGGGTGACCAGGACGAAGTCCTCGTCGAACAGGGGCAGTTCGACGACTCCGGGGACGCCGAGCGGCACCGCGAGGAGCAGCAGGTCCAGCCGTCCGCCGGCCAGCCCGTCCAGCAGGTTCGCGGTCTGCTCCTCGTGGACCTGGAGGTCGAGGTCGGGATGGCGGCCGTGGACCAGCCGCAGCACGGTGGGCAGCAGGTAGGGCGCGACGGTGGGGATGACCCCGAGGCGCAGCAGTCCGGTGAAGGGCGCGCGGACGGCGTCGGCCTCCTCCATCAGCGCCCCGACCTCCCCGAGCACCGCCTTGGCCCGTACGGCCAGGCGCTCACCGGCGGACGAGAGCAGCACCCTGCGCGTCGTACGCTCCAGCAGGGTGACACCGAGTGTCTCCTCCAGCGCGGAGACGGCGCCCGACAGGGCCGGCTGGCTCATGCCGATCGCGGCGGCGGCGTCGCGGAAGTGCAAGTGCTCGGCGACGGCGGCGAAGGCGCGCAACTGCGAGAGGGTGGGCTGCTGCCGCCTTCGACCGACCTGCCCCGTATGCACCGCACCGCTCATGCTCACTCACCGTCACTGATAGCCGACTCCGATCAACACGACCGAGTGTAGCTATTTCCGCAATCAATGCACTCTGTGCCAACATCAACAACGTCCAACCCATGGGAAACACGGCAAAACCGGTGTTTCCTCGCTGCAAGGAGAGCGTGTGCTCACTGTCGGTGACAGGTTCCCCGAGTTCGAACTGACCGCCTGCGTCTCGCTGGAGAAGGGCAAGGAGTTCGAGAAGATCAACCACAAGACCTACGAGGGCAAGTGGAAGGTGATCTTCGCCTGGCCCAAGGACTTCACCTTCGTGTGCCCGACCGAGATCGCCGCCTTCGGCAAGCTGAACGACGAGTTCGCCGACCGCGACGCCCAGGTCCTCGGCTTCTCCGGTGACTCCGAGTTCGTGCACCACGCCTGGCGCAAGGACCACGAGGACCTGCGCGAGCTGCCCTTCCCGATGATGGCCGACTCCAAGCACGAGCTGATGCGCGAGCTGGGCATCGAGGACGAGGAGGGCTTCGCCAAGCGCGCCGTCTTCATCGTGGACCAGAACAACGAGATCCAGTTCTCCATGGTCACGGCGGGCTCGGTCGGCCGTAACCCCAAGGAGGTCCTGCGGGTCCTGGACGCCCTGCAGACGGACGAGCTGTGCCCGTGCAACTGGAGCAAGGGCGACGAGACCCTGGACCCGGTCAAGCTGCTGGCCGGTGAGTGAGCGATGTCCCTCGACTCACTGAAGGCCGCCCTCCCGGACTACGCCAAGGACCTGAAGCTCAACCTGGGCTCGGTCATCGGCAACAGCGACCTGCCCGCGCAGCAGCTGTGGGGCACGGTGCTGGCCACGGCGATCGCCGCCCGCTCGCCGATCGTCCTGCGTGAGCTGGAGCCCGAGGCGAAGGCGAACCTCTCGCCCGAGGCGTACACGGCGGCCAAGGCGGCCGCCGCGGTGATGGCGATGAACAACGTCTTCTACCGCACCCGCCACCTGCTGTCCGACCCCGAGTACGGCACCCTGCGCGCCGGTCTGCGGATGAACGTCATCGGCAACCCCGGTGTCGACAAGGTGGACTTCGAGCTGTGGTCCTTCGCGGTCTCCGCGGTCAACGGCTGCGGGATGTGCCTCGACTCGCACGAGCAGGTGCTGCGCAAGGCCGGTGTCGACCGCGAGGTCGTCCAGGAGGCCTTCAAGATCGCCGCGGTGGTCCAGGCCGTCGCGACGACGCTGGACGCGGAGGCGGCGCTGGCCGGCTAGTCCGGCCGCACCCGCCCCCGGGCCCCGCTCACCCCTGTGGTGGGCGGGGCTCCGTGCGTTCGCCGGGTCCCGCGTCCCGGGGGCCGCTGCCCGGCTCCGGCGGCCGTGGCCGCCCCGGCTCCCGCGCCCCGGCCTGCCCGCCCTGCCCGGCCTCCTGCGTCCGGCCGGCCTCCGGCGTCCGCCCCGCGTCCCGTGCCCGCTCCCGCGCGCTCTGCTCGGACAGCGCGGTGGCACCCGCCGCCGGCGGCCCGCCCGCGGCCTTCCCCTGGGCGTACTGCAGGGTCTGCTCCTGGGAGTACTTGCGCAGATAGCCGACCACGGTGTTGCTCACCGCCACCAGCGGGACGGCGACGACGGCGCCGCCGATACCGGCGATCATGCCGCCGGCGGCGACCGAGAGCACCACCGCCAGCGGGTGCACGCGCACCGCGCGGCCCAGGATGAACGGCTGCAGCACATGACCCTCGATCTGCTGCACCGCCAGGACCACCACCAGCACCATCACCGCGGCGAACACGCCCTGGGTGACGAGGGCGACCACCACCGCGAGGGCGCCCGAGACCACCGCGCCCACCAGCGGGATGAAGGCGAACAGGAAGATGAAGACGGCCAGCGGCACCGCCATCGGCACGTTCAGGAAGTAGATGCCGAGGCCGATGAAGATGGCGTCGATCAGCGCCACGATCACCGTGCCCCGCACATACGCCGTCAGGGTGCGCCAGGCGCGCGGGCCGGCTCCGGCCACACCCGGGCGGGCCGCCGCCGGGACCAGCTTCAGGGTCCACTCCCAGATGCGGCGGCCGTCGTAGAGCAGGAACAGGGTGGAGAAGATGGTCAGCAGGATCCCGGTCAGCGCCTCGACCACGACCGTCACGCCCTCCAGGCCCGCGGACGTGATCTGGTCGGTGTTGGCGCCGATGGCGTCCCTGAGGTTCTTGGCGATCTGGTTGATCTGCTTGTCGGTGACGTGGAAGGGGCTGTTGAGCAGCCACTTGCGCAGTTCGTCGATGCCGTCCTGGATCTGGCTGGAGAGGGTGTCGATGTTCTCCATGACCTGCCAGGTCACGAACCAGCCCATCAGGCCCATGATGACGAAGCCGAGGATCGCGGTGAGCGCGGTCGCCGGACCGCGCGGCAGGCCGTAGCGCCTCAGACGGGCCACCGTCGGCTGCATCAGCGCGGTGATGAGCAGCGCGGCGACGAACGCCAGCACCACCAGCTGCACGGCGCTGATCACCCGCATCAGCACCCAGACCGTGCCCGCGAGCACCAGCACCCGCCAGCCGGCCTCCGCCGCGACCCGTACGCCCCAGGGCACGGCCTGGGCCGGGTCGGGGCGGGCGGGGACCACGGTCACATGGTCGGGGAGCGGCACGTCCGGGCCGGCCGGCTCCGGTTCCGGCTCGGACTGCTCCTTCTCCACCTCGGCGCGGCGCTCGTCCAACCGCTCACCCATCTCGGTGAGTCCGGCGCCGAGCCGGCCGAGCCACCCAGGCACTCGCGACATGATCCGTCCTCTTCCCCCGTCTTTCCCCACCACTCCTCCCTGGAGTCGTTCGTCAGACGCTACATGGCGACAGCCCCTCTCCCTAAGGACGGGGAGGGGCTGTGCGGGGTTGAGAGCCGCGGCCGGGGACCTCAGTAGCTGCCGTTGGCCTGCCAGTACGACCAGGCGTCGCACGGGCTGCCGTAGCGCACGTTCATGTAGTTGAGGCCCCACTTGATCTGGGTGGCCGGGTTGGTGCGCCAGTCGGCGCCCGCGGAGGCCATCTTCGAGCCGGGCAGCGCCTGGACGAGGCCGTAGGCGCCGGAGGAGGGGTTGACCGCCTGGTAGTTCCAGGTGGACTCGTGCATCACGATGTTGCTGAAGCACTGGTACTGGCCGGCGGGCACGATCTGCCGTGCGATCGCCTGCACCTGCGCCACCGTGTACGAGCTCTGGACGGGGAAGCTGGAGGCGTCCCGGGTCGCGCTGCGGCTGGCCGCCTTCTTGGCCTCCGCGCGCTCCTTGGCCTCCTTGGCGGCCTTCTCCGCGGCCTCCTTCTTGGCGATCGCGCTCTCGGCGGCCGCCTTGCGGGCCGCCGCCTCGGCGTCCTTCTTGGCGGTCGTGTCGGCGGCGATGGCCTGGGCGTCGGCCTGCTGCGCGAGGGACGCGATCTGCACCTGCGCCTGCTGGCCCGCGGGTATGTCCGCGAGAAGCGTCGCGTCGGCTGCCGTCGCTTCGGCGTCGTTGTTCTGCGCGGTGCTGCCCGAGGCAACGCCGACGACGCTTCCGACAGCGGTGACCGCGGTGGCGGAGGCCACTGCGAATCCCCGGACCGAGATCCGGCTCACACGGTTTCCTTCCAGCATCGCCCGCTTCGGTGACCCTGGCGGACGCGATCGTGCCCCTGACACTGGCCTCCCAACTGCGGGGTCACGGGAGGCACGGGCCCGGTGGGCAACTCCCCGAGGGGGAGCGCCGCGTGGTGCTCGGGCGGCATACGGCGACGCTATGGAGTTGGCGTGGTGCTCGTGTGGTGCTGTACCGCTGGCGGTACAGCTGTGCCGTATGCGGGGCCTGACAGGAACGAGACTCTGCCGTAACCGAACACCGCAAGGCAATTCCGGGTTGCGTGTGAAAGCTCACACCCACATGGGTCCAGGGGATTCCCGGAAACCCCCGCGCGCGAAGGCGCCGCCCGGCTAGGCTCTCGACCTTTGCCGGACGGCGCCAACTGCCCCGCCGCGCCACCCGGATGGGCGGTAACGGGCGGGATCCGGTCAGATGTGCCCCTCCTCCAGCATTTCGGTCACAAGGGCCGCGATCTGGGACCTCTCGGACCGGGTCAGGGTCACGTGCGCGAAGAGCGGATGCCCCTTCAGCTTCTCCACCACGGCGACCACACCGTCGTACCGTCCGACCCGCAGGTTGTCCCGCTGCGCCACGTCATGGGTCAGCACCACCCGCGAATTGGCGCCGATCCGGGACAGAACGGTCAGCAGGACGTTCCGCTCCAGCGACTGCGCCTCGTCCACGATGACGAACGCGTCGTGCAGCGAACGGCCGCGGATGTGGGTGAGCGGCAGCACCTCCAGCATCCCGCGCGCGGTGACCTCCTCGATGACCTCCCGGGAGGTGACCGCCGAGAGCGTGTCGAAGACGGCCTGCGCCCAGGGGCTCATCTTCTCCGCCTCGCTGCCGGGCAGATAGCCGAGCTCCTGCCCGCCGACCGCGTACAGCGGGCGGAAGACCATCACCTTCTGGTGCTGACGGCGCTCCAGCACCGCCTCCAGGCCCGCGCACAGCGCCAGCGCCGACTTGCCGGTGCCGGCCCGGCCGCCCATCGACACGATCCCGACGTCCGGGTCGAGCAGCAGGTCCAGCGCGATGCGCTGCTCGGCGCTGCGCCCCTTGATGCCGAACGCCTCCCGGTCGCCGCGCACCAGACGCACGTCGCCCTGCGCGGTGACCCGGCCGAGCGCCCTGCCGCGCTCGGACTGGATGGTCAGACCGGTGTGCACGGGCAGTGCGGCGGCCTCCGGGACGTGTACGCGCCCCGCCTCGAAGAGGATGTCGACCTGCTCGCCGGGCAGGGTCAGTTCGGACATCCCGGTCCAGCCGGAGGCGTCCGTGATGGCGAGTTCCGCGCGGTACTCCTCGGCCAGCAGACCGACGGAGGACGCCTTGATCCTGAGCGGCAGGTCCTTCGAGACGACGGTGACGTCGTAGCCCTCGGCCTGCAGGTTGCGGGCGACGGCGAGGATGCGGGAGTCGTTGTCCCCCAGGCGGTAGCCGGTGGGCAGCACGCTGGGGTCCGAGTGGTTGAGCTCGACGCGGACCGTTCCGCCGAGGTCCCCGATCGGGATGGGGGCGTCGAGGCGGCCGTGCCGCACCCGGTAGTCGTCCAGCAGGCGCAGCGCCTGCCGGGCGAAGTAGCCGAGTTCGGGATGGTGCCGCTTGGCCTCCAGTTCCGTGACCACGACGACGGGGAGCACGACCTCGTGCTCGTCGAACCGGGTCAGGGCGTTCGGGTCCGCCAGCAGGACGCTGGTGTCGAGAACATAGGTGCGCCGGTCTGGCTTGTGGCGCTTTGTGCTGGTCACCACGGAAGGACGTACCCCCTCGGATGAGGTCGGGGAGCGACGGGACGGAGACTGGGCCGGGCGGGCGGGAACCAGTGGGGCCGGTCCACGGCCCCGCGCGCGGCGGGGCGGAAACCGGCCCTCCGCGTCTTCGTCCGTGCTGGGACCGCACGGTCGGGCTGGTGCAAAGGGCCTCCCGGGCGGACGGCCCCGAGCCGTCCGCTGAGATCCGACACCCGTGGTTCGGGTGTCGACCTGTCTGGCTTATGCCCTCGAACATGCACCGCCATGCAAGTGCATGGAAGGGCACACGGATGAACTCCGGATGAGGAAAGGTACGCCGCCGGTGCCCGGACCGGCTACGTCAGCCGCCGTAGCGGCGGTGGCGGGCCGCGTAGTCGCGCAGCGCCCGCAGGAAGTCGACCTTGCGGAAGGCCGGCCAGAAGACCTCGCAGAAGTAGTACTCGGAGTGCGCCGTCTGCCAGAGCATGAATCCGGACAGCCGCTGCTCGCCGCTGGTGCGGATCACCAGGTCGGGGTCGGGCTGCGCCTTGGTGTAGAGGTGCCGGCCGATCATGTCGACGTCGACGGCCTCGGCGAGGTCCTGCAGGGAGGTGCCCTTCTCCTGGGCGTCCTGCAGCATCGAGCGCACCGCGTCGGCGATCTCCTGGCGGCCGCCGTACCCGATGGCCACGTTGACCAGTATTCCCTCGACGTGGGCGGTGGCCTCCTCGGCCTCCTTGAGGGTGGCCTGCATGCCCGGCGGCAGCAGGTCCATGGTGCCGACGTGGTGCACCCGCCAGCGGCCGTCGGCGGCCAGGGAGCGCACGACGTCCTCGATGATGCCGAGGAGGGGGACGAGCTCCTCCTGGGGGCGGTCGAAGTTGTCGGTCGACAGCAGCCAGAGGGTGACGACCTCGACGTCCGTCTCGCTGCACCAGCCGAGGAATTCCTCGATCTTGTCCGCCCCGGCCCGGTGTCCCTGGGCGGTGGTGGAACCCGCGGCCTTCGCCCAGCGCCGGTTGCCGTCCATGATGACGCCGATGTGCTTGGGCACCTGAGCGTGGTCCAGGTGGCCTTCCACCCGGCGTGCGTACAGCCCGACCAGCAGGCCACGCAGCTTGTCGCGCAGGTTCACGTGTTCGTCAGCCCCTCCGTATGGATCGGACCCGCGTGGCCGGGGGACGTACGGGGTGGTGTTTCCCTGTCCGGGCGGCGGCCTGGTCCGTGTGGCGGTCCCCGGGGGCGAAGCCTACCCCCGCGGCCCGGGCACCCCCCAACGGGTCGTCGCGCGTACCCGGTCGCGACCGGACACGCCCCCTGCCGCCCCCCAAAGAAAACGGGCCGGTCCGTGGGGGGGAGACGGACCGGCCCGAGGGGGGGTTTCCACCATAACCCTTCGTGAGGAAAGACGCGCGCATTGCCGCACGACAACTACTCTCCGGAACCGGCCGGCGACGCGGCGACAGCGAAGGAAGCCACCATTCCAGGGCTCGCGATGGCCGATTCGCATCGCAATCCCAGGGAAAACAGGGGAGATGGCGTCAGATATCCAGGGTTTGAGCCATCTGGGGCGGGCTCGGCGAGTTGTCCCGGGCGTCCCTCCCCCGGGCGACCCGGCGGCGAACGTCCGCTTGACGCTGCCCCTCACGCGGTCACACCCCTGCGACCTGGGGGTCCACACGGCGGACGAGGTGTACGGCGCCGCGCAGCCCCCTCCCGCTGCGCGGTGCCGCCCGCGCAGCTTTGCTCACGCGAATTACCTTGGTCTGAACTTACGTGAGGCGAACGGGTGACGGCAGGGGGCCGCCGATAACGATGTGGAAACCGCGGAAACGGTGGAAACCGCGGGCCGCCGGCCTCGTACCGGCCCCCACCCCCGGACCGGCGCTCACGCGGGTCTGCGGGCCGCCACGAGGTGCCGGGTGCCGTGGGCCACGAACGGCCCGTCGGTCCGGATCCGCTCGTGGAGCGCGCGCAGGGCCGGCTCGTACGCCTCGGCCGTGAAGCCGGGCACCATCCAGATCACCTTGCGCAGGAAGTGGACGACGGCGGCGACGTCGTGGAACTCCATGCGCAGGCGCTCGGCCCGCAGGCAGCTCACCTCCAGCCCGGCCGCCTCGGCGGCGGCACGCTCACGGTCCGGGTGCCGCGCGCTGTGCGCGTCCTCGGGCTGCGGTCCGAGGAAGTGCTCGACGAGTTCCCGGGCGCTGCCGGGGCCCACGTGCTGCGCGAAGTACGTACCGCCGGGCTCGAGCACCCGTGCGATCTCGGTCCAGTGCGGGCGTACGGGGTGCCGGCTGGAGACGAGGTCGAAGGTGCCGTCGGCGAACGGCAGCGGCGCGTCCTCCGGGGCGGCGACGACCACGACCCCGCGGGGCCGCAGCCGCTCGGTGGCCCCGGCCACGTTCGGCGGCCAGCCCTCGGTGGCGGCCAGGAGCGCGGGGACGCGCGCGGCCCGGCCGAGCGCGAAGTCCAGGACCTCGCCGCCCCCGGTCTGCACGTCCAGCGCGGCCCGCGCGTGCGCCAGCCGCCCGGCCAGCGACACGGCGTACCCCCAGGAGGGCCGCGCCTCACTGGCCCGCCCCTCGAACCAGGAGAAGTCCCATCCCTCGGTGGGCACGGCGGCGCCTTCGGCGCAGAGTTCTTCGAAGGAGGCGCACGCGGGGGCGGAGCGCGCGGGGGCGGAGGGCGCGGGGACGGGCCCGGAGGACGCGGAGGACTCGGAGGGTGACGCGGTGTCCTGACGGTGTGCCATGGGGAGATCGTGACAGGGGATCGGGCGCGCGGGCTCCTCGTTTTCCCGTGCGCGGGGTGCAGGAGGCGGCGTACGCGGCGGCGTACAGAGGGGCGTACGGGCTCAGGGCACCAGGGGCCGTACCTCCCGGGCCGTGAAGCGGATGAAGCCCTCGGGGTCGGGTTCGTCGGCCGTCGGCTGGAGGACCACCGTGTCCGCGCCGGCGTCGGCGAGGGACTGGACGGCCTTGGCGACGGCGGGGGCGTCGCCGGCCACGCCCAGGTCGGGTACGCCGGACAGGCCCTCGGCGGCCAGCTCGGCCCGCAGCCGCGACTCGGCGTCGGGGCCGGTGGCGGCGAGGAGGTTGACGACGATCCGGTGCCCGCCGGTACGGCCCGCCGCCCGGCGTCCCTCCTCGACGAGCCCACGGGCCCGGCGGACGCCCGCCGGCGGGGTGGACGCGGTGAGGATCGTGCCGTCCGCCGCCTCACCGGACAGCCGCAGGGTGCGCGGCCCGGTGGCGCCGGCCAGCACGGGCACGGCGGCGGGCGGGGGCCAGTCGAGGGCCACGCCGTCCAGGTGGACGTACCGGCCGTCCGTGCTGACCCGCTCGCCCCGCAACAGGGCGCGCAGCGCGGTGAGATGCTCGCGCAGCAGGGTCAGCGGGGACTCGGCCCGCGCCCCGACCTGGCCCATCCAGTCCTGCACGCCGTGGCCGACGGCGAGCTGGGCGCGGCCGGGGAAGAGCCGGTGGAGGGTGGCGGCCTCCATGGCGGTGAGGGCGACGTTGCGCAGGGGTACGGGCAGCAGGCCGACGCCCACGCGCACCCGTTCGGTCCAGGCGAGGGCGGCGGCGGCCGCGGAGATCCCGCCCTCCAGGAAGCAGTCCTCCCACAGCCACAGTTCCTCGAGCCCGGCCTCGTCGGCGAGGCGGGCGACCGACCGCAGCCGCTCGGGGGGCAGTTGGGGACGGAAGACAGCGCCGAGTCCGGTCATGGCGGAGTCCTCCCCAGGCGAACGCGGCTCCACTCCAGGGGGCCGGGTTTCGGACGATACGCGTACTCGGGCGTCCCGCCCCGACGGCTCTGAGGGCCGCTCACGCCGCGGCCGCGGCGCCCAGCAGCAGCCCGGTGAACGCCCCGCCGAGCATGAACGGCCCCAGCGGAATGGCCGACTTGCGGCCCGCCCGGCGCAGGAGGACCAGTCCCGTCCCGTACACGGCGCCGTAGAGCAGTCCGGCGAAGCCGCCCGCGACGAGGACCGGCCACCCGTACCAGCCGAGGGCCGCACCGAGGCCGAGCGCGAGCTTGACGTCGCCGAAGCCCATGCCGGACGGGTTGACCAGGAAGAGCACGAAGTAGGTGGCGCCCAGGGCGAGTCCGCCGAGCAGGGCGGTGGGCCAGGAGCCCGCGGCGGCGGGCAGCGGGCCGGCGAGCCCGAGCAGTACGGCGGTGCCGGCGGCCAGCGGCAGCGTCAGCACGTCGGGCAGCCGGTGCACACGGTGGTCGACGAGCGCGAGCAGCACACCGACGGGCGCGGCCAGCAGCCAGACCACGGCTTCGGGGCGGGGCCCGGTGGCGGCGGCGAGCGCGGCGCAGACGAGGGCGGTCACCGTGGCGACGACGGGGACGCTCGGGCCGTACGATCCGCAGCCGCTCCCGCTCCCGGTCCCGTTTCCGGTCCCGTTTCCGGTCCCGGTCCCGTTTCCGATCCCGCTTCCGTTTCCGGTCCCGGTCCCGTTTCCGGTCCCGCTCCCGTTTCCGGTCCCGGCGGCGCAGCGGGCCGTACCGACCCAGCCCCCGAACGCCCCGGAGATCGGATGCCCGCCGGGGCACTCGGCACGCCAGGGCTCCCCCGGTTCCACCGAGAACCGGTGCGCGGCGCGGGGCAGCAGCAGCCCGGCGCCCGCGCCCCACAGGGCGGCGACGACGACGATGAGTACGCGCACGCCGGGACCCTAATCCCGGTGCACCGGCCGGTGCATGGGCCCGTGGGCCCATGCGGGGCCCACCGTGGCCGGGCTACGGTCGCCTGGCAGCGGACCGCGGGCGGACGCGGCCGGGGAAGGGGCGCGGTGATGGGACGGCGTTGGCGGGACGGGCGGGGGACGCTCACGGTGCTCGGCGAGGCACCGGTGAAGGTCGCACTGGAGCTGGCGACCTCCTACCGCGCCCGCACCAGGGGCCTGCTGGGGCGGGACGCGGTCGACGGGGCGCTCCTGCTGTCCCCCGCGAACAGCGTGCACACCTTCCGTATGCGCATCCCCATCGACGTCGCCTACCTGGACCGCGACCTGCGCGTCCTCAAGGTCGTCACCATGAAACCGGGCCGCCTGGGCCTCCCCCGCCTCCGCTCCCGCCACGTCCTGGAATCCGAGGCGGGCGCGATGGCGGGGTGGGGGGTGCGGGCGGGGGTGCGGGTGGAGGTGGAGGTGCGGCCGGTGGAGTAGCGGGGCGGCGGGGCCCTCTTCGCCACCGTACTGCCGCTGTCCGGTCAGCGGTTCAGATCCATGACGCCTACTCCGAGGCCGTCATAGGCCTCCGGCCGGACCGTGGCCACCAGCGCCCCGTCGGGGATCACCGGATTCGGCCGCGCCACGTGCACGGCCGCGGCCACACCGAAGGCGACCCCGTCGTGGAGCAACCCGGCGATGCTGACGGCCATCGCGTAGTCGTCATCGACGACGCGGAGCACATCCAGGAGCAGGCCGACATGGGTGACGACCCCCGTACGCTCGCGCTCCGCCTCGAGCAGGCACAGCACGGGTGCCCACAGCCGTACGTCGTCGCTGGACGCCGCCGCGTGGATGAGACCCGAAACCTGCTTGTTGCCGCCCAACGCCAGCAGTGTGGGGGTGTCCAGAACGTAGTGTTCGAACATCTGGCTCAACCGGACGACTCCGTCCCGGCGAGAGCGGCCCGGTGTGCGGCGGTGGCTTCCCGCATCTTGCGCCGCATCTCGGCGGACTCCTCATCCGTCACGTAGTGCCCGAAGCGCTCGGCGAGGAGAGCGCGGGTGCGTTCGGCCCGCTCCCCGACCTGATCCGGAGTGAGCGTCTGAGCGGCTATCTCCTGCATGAGCGCCCGCAGACTCGTCCCTCGCGCCTCGGCCACGGCGGCGAGCTGGTCACGCACTTCGGCGGGCACACGGATCATGACGTCGGACATGGCGCAAGTATACGGGACGTATACACCGGTACGGCCACAGCACCCGGCGCTGTGGCCCTCGGTCGCCGCGCTGTGTTTCGCGGCCGTCACCACGGGATGCTCCTGGGACGGCGATGCCACCACCAGCCGTCCGCCCCGTCGCCGACGTCGCTGTCGGCCTCTGCCTCGGTGTGCTCGGAGAAGACCGCGTCCAGCCGCGCGACGGCGGCCCGCAGCCCCTCGGCATACGGCTCGTTCATACCGGCGACGGCGTTCGCGAGGTCGTCCCGGGCCTCGAGATCGCGCCGGAACAGGTCGTCCCGGTAGCGGCCCGACGGAAGCCAGTCCGACTCGAGCCGCCTGGCCAGTCGCTCCCATACGCGCAGGGCATAGTGCACATGGCCCTCGACCGTCGCGGTCGTACCCGTCGGATATCCGCTGAGGAAGGCGTCCGCCACCGGCGTGTCGATGTGCTGCCTGTCCATGACCTCCGGCAGGATCTCGACCTTCGCGCCGGGAAGGTCCTCCACCGGCTCCTCCACGGCCTCGACGCGATATCCCGTGTCCTCGCCATGGTCCACCGGCTCCAGACGGCACCTGACGGAACCGCCGTCCGGAACCGCCACCCAGTACGCACTCGGCAGTTCGATCTCCGACGGATACAGCACGGAGCCACCCGTGCTCACCGCCAGCCGCTGCGCCAGAGCCCCTTCCGTGAGCTGTCCGGCGATCCGGTCCTCCACCGTGACGTCCAGTTCCAGCGAGAGATCACCCGGCGGCAGCCGGCGGCAGGTGCACAGCACGGGAGCTTCCCAGTCACGCCCCTCCTGATCCCCGTCGGCGTCCGCCACGTCCACCGCTCCCTCGGGCACCGCCAGCAGGCCGGCCAGCGCAGCACGGAGAACGGCCGGCTCCGGATCCGCGACCGTGAAGAGGTTGCCGATCACTTCTCCGTCCCCCGCACACGGATCACCACGTCGGTGACTTCGGCGGTGGGCGGCGTGAGGCGGATCAATCTTCCTCTAGTTCGGCGATCGGGTGGTCGGTCATGGCCGCCACCAGGATGAAGGGGGCGTCGCCGTCGCTCTGGTTGAGGGAAACGGCGAGCCAGTTGGCGGAGCGGCCGGGACCGGCCGGCAGCGGGCCCCAGACCGCGAGGTCGCCCAGGAGGTCCTGGGCGCACAGCGCCTCGTAGAAGGGGGGCATCGGCTCACCGGCGATCCGGCGGAACAGCGGCACGCGCATGCCCACCGGCCGGTGAGCGCCCCAGCGCCGGTCCAGCGCCTCCGTCAGCGCGGCCAGATGACCCTGTGCCGTCTCCTCCGCCCTGTTCCACTCGGGCGCGTACACCCCGGCGAGCGGGGCGCTCTCCCACAGCGGTACGAGCACGAAACCCTCACCCCGGGTGACGGACCACTCGCCCCGGACCGGATCACCCTCGCTCGTCGTCGGCCCGCTCGCGGGGACGTCCCCGGCGAGCAGGCCGTCGATATCGCGAAGGGCCCGGTCCAGAGCGAACGGCTCACCGGCGCGGGCGGTCATGACGTGGCTTCTTCCCGTACGTCGGGCGGCAGTTCCTCGTCGGCCGCGATGCGGGCGAGGGCTTCCCGGGCCGCCGGCACGCTCTCGTGCCGGCGGAGCATGCCGACGGCCTGGTGCGACGCCACCCCGCACCGTGCGTACCGCTCGGCGAGCTCCATCGCCCACGGGGTGACGAGGGTGTCGTCGTCGACGTACATCCCGAGCCAGATGAACACCTCGCCCGCGATCCAGCCGCCGATCCAGGTCACCCACTGCCGGACGAACCGTTCCCCCTCCTCACTGTCCGGATCGCGCGGCACGCCGGGGATGCCGAGCAACGCGCACTCGCGCACCGCCTCCCTCATCCGCTCCCGCGTGACGCGGGAGGCGTAGGGCATCAACTCCCACATGACCTGCCGCACTTCGAGCCAGGCGGGTGGCTCCTCCTCGCCCCGTCCGCTCCAGGAGGGCGAGGGGACCGGCTCGGGCACGGGTCCGGACGGTTCGCAGGCCAGGAGGACGGCGCGCGCACGGGCCACGTTCCCGTCGGTCCCGGGGAGGTCGGTGGGCCACTGGAAGCCGCCGCCCCAGCTGTAGGGGACCTCCCGTACGGCCGCGGGCAGCAGGGGTTCCTCTCCCCGCACCGGGAGCCTGCCACGGGCCTCGTGGCAGGGGCGGCGCAGTGCGAGCAGGACCGACCGGACGTAGGGACGGAAGTCACGGACCTCGTGGTCCGTCACGAGGTCCAGCAGCGCCTTCTCCCCGTGGGGGCGGCCCATGGTCCGCAGCAGCCCCACGGCGGGCTCCACCGCCAGGCCGACGCGGACGTACGCCCTGGCCAGGTCTGCCGCCTCGGCCTCATGCCCGGTGAACGCTCCGCGTGCGAGGTGGGCGAAGGCGTCCCAGGCCAGGGCATGCCGTACCGAGGTCGCCCACTCCGCGGCGACGGTGTCGATCTCCTCCCGTGTCGGCGGCGCGGACACGGTGGGGATCCCCAACTCGGACCACTTCGTCACCACCTCCGCCACCCGGGTCCGGGTGACCTCCGCGGTGGTCGGCATCAGGCGGGTCAGCCAGGCGTCCGCCTCCTCCAGCGTGTGGTCGTCGCGGTCGTCGTAGGCGTCGCGCAGTTCCTCGTCCCACCCGTGCATGCTCTGCCGGTGGCGGGGCAGGCACGCCCGCAGCACCTCGAACGCCTGCTCCGCGTCCATGGGCGGGAGTTCCGCCAGGGCCAGGCGCCTGCGGTGGGTCAGGTCGTTCCACGGCGGCGGCAGCTCGCGCATCGCGGCGGGCAGCAAGTGATCGTCACGAGACACCCAGGTACTCCATCGCTTCTTTCGGGGTCTTCATCCTCGACCAGTCCATCGTCCCAGCAGCCCTGCGGGCGTCGATCTCCGTCTGCATCTTCGCCAGCTGACTCGGAGAGATGTCCTGTCCCGCAATCCGGACCGGCACGTTGTTCTTGGCCAGTGTGGTCGCCGGCGTGCCCTCCGGCTTGTATTTCACCCCGTCCCGCTTGCCGCTCTTGTAACCACTGAAAATGTTGCTCCACTTGTCGTTGGTCGCGATGTCGACCCTGGTGGCACGGCCGGCACCGTCCTTGGCCTGCCAGCGGGCCATGTCCTCCACCTGGCGCTCGAAGTCGGCCTTGATGGTGGCATTGCCGGTGTTCTTCACCTCGACGACGTGAACCTTGCCGTCCTGGCCTTTGTAGAGGACGTCGGCGTCGTTGATATCCGAGATGTCGACGCTCTCCCCGTTGCCGAGATCGACCTTCGTCTTGCCGAAATCCTTGCCGACGGCGGTGTGGACAGTGCTGCCGGCCGCCGCTTCGGCGGACGCCGCGTGCTGGACGGCGTTGAGTTCTGCTTGGGCCTGCGCGAGCTCGTCCGAGTTCTTCGCGTTGAGGATCTTGCTGGTCAGGGTCGACCTCGCGTCCTTGGAGACATTCGGTGTCTTCGCCAGTTGCTTCACCTGGTCCAGGGCTTGGGCCGCCTGCTCGGTGCCGATCTCCTTCTTCGAGGGATCGGGGTTGTCCTTCGCCCGGCCGACGAAGTCGTCGATGTTCTTGGAGGAGTGCGGGATGCCCTCGTCCTCCAGAGCCTTCCTGGCGGCATCCTTGCTGCGCGCCAGGTCCGCTCCGTGCGCCGCCCGCTCCGCCTCGTCCGCCTGCTTGCGGGCCTCCTGGGCCGCCTTCTTGGCCTCCTCGTCGCAGCCGTCCTCGGCCAGGAAGACGTACGGGGCGGAGGCGCCGGCGGCCAGGACGGTGGTGCCGGTACCGGCGGAGCCGGTGAGCGGGCCGGCGGGATCGTGGCGCGGGCCGTCGCCGTACGGGACCCTGCGCAGCGGGGCGGAGAGCGTGCAACCGGACTCCCGGGCCTTCTTCTCGGCCTCGTCCGCCGCCTCGTCGGCCTGCTTCGCCGCCTTCTCGGCGCCCTCGACGTCCCCGGCCTTGGCCGCCTTCTTGGCGTCCTCCGCCGCCTTGCCCGCCTTCTCGGCGAGCTTCCCCAGCTTCCCGAGCTTGCCGAGTTTGCCCAGCTCGCCGACCTTCTCCACGACCTTGGCGGCGTCGTAACCCGGGATGAAGAGGGAGCCGACGTTCCAGATGACGTGGGTGACGGCGCGGGTCTTGTCGCCCTTGTTCCAGTCGTCGGCCACGTCGTCGCCGATGAACAGGTCGTACAGCACCGTCCCGCCGGTCTTCAGCGAGGCGCCGCCCCAGTCCCAGACGGCTCCGAAGTAGTCGCCCCTGGACCACTTGTCGCGGGCGCCGGCCGAGTTGTCCCACCAGTCCTCGCCGAGCTGCTTGCCGTAGTCGCCGATGCCCTTGAGGGTGTCGAGCGGGTGACGGACCATGCCCCAGATGCCGGTGAGGTCGCCCCAGACGCCGTCGACGAACAGACCCTCGCCGACCTGCTTGATCTGGTTCCCGGCGCATCCGAAGAAGGCTCCTACGCCGGAGAAGCAGCCGTCGTCCTTCTTCTCGCCGTCGTCGCCGCCGTCTTCGTCCTTCTTTTCCTCGCCCTTGTCGCCGGGTTTGTCGTCCGGCTTGTCGCCGTCCTTGGTGCCGGTGGTGCCGCCGTTGTCGCCGGTACCGCCGTCGGTGCCGGTGCCGTTGGTGCCGCCGGGGCCCTGGCCGCCGTCGGCACCCTGGCCGCCGTTGGCGCCTCCGGGGCCGTTTCCGTCGCCGTTCCCGCTTCCCTTGTCGCCGCCGTCGGTGGTCGTGTTGCCGTTGCCGCCGGTGGCGGTGCCGGTGCCGGTGCCGCCGGGACCGTTGTTCTTGCCGGCCTGCGCGTCGGTGCCGTCGCCCCCGTTGCCGGTGGGCGCCGGGCAGCCCGCGCCGACGACCTTGCAGACCTGGGCCTGGATGCCACCCAGGATCTGCGTCCCGAGCCCGCTGACGACCAGCGCGGTGACGATCGCGACGACGATCGCCACCAGGCCCGCGTACTCGATCGCGGTCTGCCCCTCGTCCCGCCGCCGCCACCGGATCATCCGGGCGAGGGAGAAACCCCGGCGCTCGGCGCGCTCCAGTCCCGGGAGTTCGTACCACTCGCGGCTCTCCGACTGGAGGAGGAAGTAGACGACGAGGATGGGCAGGAAGAGCTGGACGCCGCCGCGCGCGGAGCCGCCCGCGAGGTTGACGATCCCGCCGAGGATGAGCCAGGCCTGTACGGCGATCAGCGCCCACCGTACCCAGGCCCCGCCCTCCCACGTCCGCCGCGCCAGCCACCACCCGAGGACACCGGGTGCGGCGGCGTAGGCGGTGAGGGCGACGACCCCGCCGTCGAGCGCGTCGTAGGAGGAGGCGGTGAGCAGCAGCCCGATCCCGCCGAACACCGTGGCAGCGAACAGTACGTGCACCAGCACGAGCGCCACGGACAGCGAGCGCGGCATGCTCCGCCGCCCGCCGCTCCCCGACGGCCACGCCCCCTCGAACTCCGGCACTCCCCCGATCGAGGCCATGCTCCCTCCCACGTGTTGACACACCTAGGGGGAGGCTAGGAAGCAACTGCCTGCCCAGGATGGGCCCGTGGACCCAAAACGGCGCCCAAATCGCACAGGCGCGCGGCCCTCGTGACCGGCCGTCACACCTGCCCGTGTCCAGGGCCGAGGTATGCCCTCGCGCCCTCCCTGGGCAGCACCGCCCATGTGCGGGTGCCGCCGCCGGGTTCTCTGGCGTCGCCGAAGCCCCAGTCGCCGCCGCAGGCCCGGACCACGCCGGCCGGCAGGCGCAGGGACGAGCGGCGGCGCGCGTCGCACGCGGCGGCGAGGCGGGGGTGGGTGTGGCGGGGGTGCGCGTCGTAGAGCACCACGCGCAGCGCGTCGTCGCGGTAGCGGAGACGGACGTAGACGTTCGACGACGTGCTGAAACGGCAGGCACAGGCGGTGAGGTCGCTCGCCACCTGCACGACGGCGTCGCTCATGTCCCGGAGATCGTGGGCGCGCAGGACCGTGCGGAGCGTCGCCCGGACGATCGCCGGGGTCTGCGGGGCGGCGGGGAGCGTGAGGCTGTAGGCGAGGGTTTCGGGGGTGGGGGGAGCGGGTTGCAGCAGGTCGGCGGGGCCCACGGCGGTGGGGAGACAGGCTGAGCCGGTGGACGCGGGCATGACGACTCCTTTGGTCGGCAGGGGGTTGTCCGTCGTTCCGTTCACGCGCACGGTGGCCTGTCATCCGGGCCCGGCTGGGCACGGCTGATGCACTTCCGTACGGGGGCGGAGGGTCGTGGTCGACCTGTCACGCAATGTAAGAAGCCGCCGGGCCAAGTGTCCATTCATTCGGTGGTAATTACCCCCTATGAGTTGGACCTTGATGGCCCGCCCCGGCAGACTGAGCACATGGCCACGAGGAGTACGCCGACTGAGCGGCAGAAGCGGCTGGGTGCCGAGTTGCGCAAGATGCGGCTCGCGGCGGGAGCCACCACGGAGTACGCGGCCGGCCTGCTCGGGATCGAGCGCACGCGGCTGTCCAACATGGAATCCGGCATCCGCACCTTCTCGGCGGACCGCATTCGCACGCTGGCCTGCAACTACCCCTGTACCGACCATGCTTATATCGAGGCGCTGGTCACCATGGCCGAGAACAAGGAGCGGGGCTGGTGGGAGGAATACCGGGGCACGCTGCCCGCCGGGCTGTTGGATATCGCCGAGTTGGAATGGCACGCCGCACGGGTACGGACCGTTCAGTTCATGCACGTCCCGGGGCTGCTGCAGACCGAGGACTACGCTCGTGGAGTCTTCACCGCCGTTCTGCCCCGACTCAGTCGACTCGAGGTCGAGCTGCGCGTGGCGCACCGCATGGCGCGCCAGCAGGTCTTCGGGCGCGCGGAGCCTCTTCCCTACGTCGCCTACGTCCATGAGGCCGCCCTGCGGATGCGGTTCGGGGGCGACGACGTGACGCGGAAGCAACTGGAGCACTTGGCGGCCCGCTCCGAGGACGACTGCGTCGACGTGCGCGTCGTTCCCACGAGCGTGAGCGGCTTCCCCGGCGCCGGTCACGCGCTGCTGTACGCGGACGGTGTGGTGCCCCAGCTCGACACCGTGCAGTTGGATTCCGCGCACGGCCCCGAATTCATCGGAGCGGAGGCCCAGCTCACCAAGTACCGTGCCCACTTGGACTGGATGGACGACGCGGCACTGCCGTCGGCGGCCTCGCGCGACTTCATCCTGACTGTCGCCCGCGAACTCTGAGGATGGCACCATGGCGGACATAGACTGGGAAGAGCCGTACTGCGGCGAGGGCAACAACTGTTTCCGCATAGGCACCGACGCGGACGGCAACGCCTACATCGCCGTCGCCGGGCAGGAGGACCGCCCCCTCGTCGACACCCGTGACGCCCTGCGCACCCTCATCCAGGAGATCAAGGCCGGCCGGGCCGATCACCTGCTGAAGGACTGACACCGGCAGCGGGACGAGATCGCGCGGCCGCGCACCTCGTCCCCTGCCTGCCAACGCCGAACACACACGGCCGCTTCCCCGGCCGGACGTGAGGATGGCAACCATGGCCGACATCGACTGGGAAGACCCCTTCTGCGGAGAAGGCGCCAACTGCTTCCGCATAGGCACCGACGCCGACGGCAACGCCTACATCGCCGTCGCCGGGCAGGAGGACCGCCCCCTCGTCGACACCCGTGACGCCCTGCGCGCCCTCATCCAGGAGATCAAGGCCGGCCGGGCCGATCACCTGCTGAAGGACTGACTCCTGGGCGGGGAAACGGTCCACACACCGCCGTTTCCCCGGCTGGACATGCAAGCGTCAGCTCTGGGTGCGCGGGAAGGTGACCTCCACTCGGCGGTTCTTCTTGCGACCGTCCTCCGTGGAGTTGTCCGCGATGGGGTACTGCTCGGCGTAGCCGCGCACGTCGAAGGTGATGTTCGGGTCGTTCAACTCCTGGGAGAGGACGTCCTGGACGGCGTTCGCCCGCTGCTTGGAGAGGACCACGCCGTGTTCGTGGGTGCCCAGGTTGTCGGTGAAGCCGAAGACCCGGATCTGGGTCGCCTTCTGCTTCTTGATCTCCTGGGCGATCGCGTCAATACGGGCCTTCGCCTGGGCGCTCAGCTTCGCGCTGTCCTTGCCGAACAGCACCTCGGCCTGGAGGGCGAAGGTCACGTCCGTGTTGGTGTCCTCACGGCGCTCCTCGCCGCCCTGGTCCTCGACGACCGACTTGATGTCGAGCACCTTGGGCGCGGCGAGGGTGGCGCCCTCGGGGAGCTTGAGGTCGGGGTCGTTCGGGTCGACCTTCACCGGGGCGGTGGCGGAGGGCTCGGTACCCGGCGGCTCGCTGGGTCCGCCGTCGGCGTGGGCGGCCACGGCGCCGTAGAGGTTCGCGGCCACCATGACGGCGGCGGCCGCGAGGGTGACGGTGAGGCGGGGTGGGGTGTGGGTCATGGTGGCCGCCTCACCCGGAGATCTTGATGGTGCCGCTGGAGAAGGTGGGGAGTTGGAGGGACACGTCGGTGGTGTCCGCCGGTGGGGCGGGGAATTGCATGAAGACCGGCAGCGACTGGCCTGCTTCCATGTTGCCCAGGCCCGTCGTCGTCAATGGCCGACCGTCCGTGTCCCTCAACACGTAGTAGCGCTTCTTACCCTTGGCGTCCACGAGTGTTGCGCCACCGAGAGACGGGCCGTTCTTGACGATTTCAGTCTCGTTGCCACTCGTCTGCGGCGGTACGACGACCGATTTGGCACCGTCGTTCTTGAGTGTTCCGTTCACCGTGACGAAGCCGCCCGCGTCCCTTTGAGCTGAGGTGATCTGGAGAAGGAGTCCGTCCTGCCCCCTGAGCTCGGCCAGGGGCGCCTGTGACTGTCCCTCTTGAGCACTCGGATTCGAACCACCGGTCTTCGAGGCCGAGGCTTGGCTGTCGGGCTTCTTGTCATCACCGTTTCCGCCGCCACAACCGGCCACTCCGACGGCCAAACCGGCCGCAACAGTCAAAGCGACCAATCCCCTGCGCGCCTTCGCAGTGAACCGAATACTCATCACTCTGCTTCCTTCGTCGCTCGTCGTTCTTGTCAGTCGGCCAGGTGGACGTCGAAGAGGTCTTCGGGCCCGGGAAGGTCGGTGAGGTGGTCCGGGTCGAGCTCCCAGCGTCGGCCGCCCTCGCAAGTGAGCATGGGCAGCACCTTCTTTCCGGCCTCCGCACTCGGTGGGTCGAACGTGCAGAGTGACTTGATCACCGCAGTGGCGGAGGCCTTCGAGTGCTTGGTACTCGTGATGGGAACCACGGAGTCGCCCATGGGCTCGTCGGTCTCGACTCGGACCGTGTAGCTCAGCAGCCCAGGACTGCAGCCGCCGGAGCCCAGGAGGTGGGCATGGTTCTGACCGGCCAACTGGGCGGCGCGCCAGCATGAGGACTGGAGCACCAGCCCCCTGCCGGCGAAGATGTCGCTCCACTTGGCCGGGTCGAGCACGTTGCTCGACCACTCACGCACCAGCTGGTTCCTGGTGTCCTGGGCCGCCGCGAGCGCCGCCGCGTCGGCTGCCGTCTGGGCGCCGTTCCGATTCACCGCGGCCTGGCCGACCGCGAAGTACGCGAGCGCAAGAAAGAGCAGGCCCCCCACCACCGTAATGTAGATGGGGAAGGCCTGCCCTGCGTCGCCGAAGCGTCGCCGTTCTGTCAATTGCCGACCCTGCCGATCAGCGCGGTGATCCTGCCGAGAATCGTCTGGCCGATGCTCGTACCCGTGATCGCCAGCACGATCGCCACGACCACCGCGATGATGCCCAGGTACTCGACGGCGGTCTGCCCCTTGTCCCCCGCGCGGCGCTGCATGGCCGCAACCGTCGTGTTCTTCCAGCCGTTCACCCGCACCTGCGTGGCAACCGCGGTCTTCAGCATCAGGTCGCTCATGGTGTTCCCCTCCGGGTCGAGTCGTGGTGCCGCTTGCGACACCGGAAACGTACGCCGGAGCACCGCGCCCGACTGAGGGTCCCAGGGCCCAATCCCGGGCCCAAAGCGAGGCCCAGCCATGCCCGCCGCGACCGTCCCGCTTCCCCCGTGTCCTCGTCATGTCACCTCACCCCAGTCCTCGTGCCGAGTCCGGGGCCGTGCCCAGCCACTTCGCGGCGGCCTCGGAGCGGCTGGTGCTGTGCAGCTTGGCGAAGATGCGGTTGATGTGGTTCTTGACGGTCTTCTCGCTGATGAAGCAGGTGGCGGCGATCTGCTGGTTCGTCATGCCGGACGCGATGAGGTCCATGATCTCCGCCTCCCTCGCGCTGAGTTGGAACCTCGACCTGTCGACGGCGGCCGGACGGCCACCTGCCCATCCAGACGACGACTGTCCCACATCCGGTTGCATCTGCGAAAGGTTTTGTGCGGAAACACGCGGGGGCGCACCCGTTGGGGTGTCGCCGCCGTATGCAGTCGCACTCTCGGCCTGGCCGCCCAGGCCGTCCGGCAGCGGTGCCGTGCCGCCCGCCGGGCCCTGCCCCTGCCGGAACTGGGCCAGCAGCGCGCCCGCCGCCGTGGGCGTGAAGTGGGCCCTGCCCTCCTTGATGTCCCGCACCGCTGCCACCAGTTGGTCGGCCGTGAACTCGCCGTGCACAAGGTAGCCGCCCGCGCCCCGGCGCAGGGCCTCCTGGACGATCTCCGACTCCCTGCTGTAGGTGAGCATCATGACCGGGGCGATGCCCACCAGATGGGGCAGTGCCGAGATGCCGTCCACGCCGGGCATGCGGACGTCCAGCAGAACGACGTCGGGGCGGTGCCGGTGGGCCGCCTCCCAGGCCTCGCGGCCGTCCGCCGCCTCCGCCACCACCGTGATGTCGGCACGCCCGGAGAGCAGCGCGGTCAGGCCCGCGCGCACTACTGGGTTGTCGTCGGCCACCACCACGCGCAGGGGCGGCGTGAGCGGGGCCGGGGGCGGGAAGTCCCCGAAGGGGTTCGGGGGCGGGGACGGGGGCGGGGACGTCGGGGGGCCGGGGTACGAGGTCGGCTGATCCGGCATCTGCGGCCTCCTCTCGGGTCGTGGGGGGGGGGACATCAATGGGTCGGTTCGTGGGCCGTCGGTTCGTGGGCCGTCGGTTCGTGGGCCGTCGGTTCGTGGGCCGTTGGTTCATCGGCGGGTGGTTCATGGTGTGGGGGGTGCGGTCGGGGTGGCCGGGGTGGAGAGGGCTGCCAGCGGGAGTTCCAGGCGGACCTCCGTGCCCTTCGGGTGGGAGCCGCGGCCGATGCGGATACGGGCGCCCACCGAGGCGGCGCGTTCCACCATGCCGACCAGGCCGAAGTGGCCGGCCCGGCGCAGTTGTTCCAGGGTGGTGCCGGGCGGCAGGCCGTCGCCGTCGTCGTACACGCTGATGCGCAGCAGGTCGCCGTGGACGCCCGCGCTGACGTCGACCTTGGTCGGGTGCGCGTGGCGGTGGGCGTTCTCCATGGCCTCCGAGGCGATCGTCAGCAGTTGCCGGGCCACGGCGGGCGGGACCGGCGGAACGCCGTGCTCCCCGGTCGGGCGGTAGGCCGTGGGCAGGCCCGTGCGGCCGGCGAAGTCGCGCGTACGGGCCGCGAGTTCGACGAGTACGTCCGTGCCGTGGGACGGGTCGTTCTCGCGGCGCAGGTCGGCGAGGAGTTCGCGTGCCTCGGCGGCGGCGCGGCGAGCGGAGCGGGCGACCAGGTCCGCCTGCTGCTTGACCAGGGCCGGGTCCATGCGGTCGGCGCCCGCCGAGCCCGCCAGGCCGTCCGCCGCGAGGGCCACGCCGTGCAGGGTCTTGGCCACCGAGTCGTGCATCTCGCGGGCCAGCCGGGCGCGTTCCGCGCTCACCGCCTCCGTGACGGCCAGCCGGGCCTGAACGGTCGTCAGGGCCTGGGTCGCCTCGCCGAAGCGGAGCAGCAGGTTGCGCAGGGTCACGCCCGCCGCGCCCGCGATCACGCACAGGCCGGGGAAGAGGGTGGACTGGGCGAGGTTCGCGGAGAGCTGCTGGGAGCCGGCGTAGACGACGAGCAGGATCAGCGACTGGAGGGAGGCGAAGATGCCCGCGCCTCGCCAGCCGTAGATCAGGCCTGCGAGCAGCGGTGTGCAGACGCAGACGTAGGCGAGCGTGCTGTCCGGGCCCGCGGCGATCAGGAGGAGGGCGCCGAAGAGGGTGTCCAGCGCGAGGAGCGTGGGGTGGCGCAGGAGCAGCGGGCCGAAGCGCTCCCAGTCCCGGAAGAGGACGTAGGAGGCCATGAAGGTGAAGACGACCGCGGCGCTGACCAGGCGGGTGGCCAGGCCGGGGGCGGCGTTGAGCAGGGCTGAGGGAGCGGACAGGGCGATCATCGCCAGGCGGAAGGCGAAGACGTAGCGGCACATCGCCTGCAGGGCGCTGATCTGGATCTTCTCGGGGGCGGGGCCCGGCGCCGCGGTCGCGGTCGCGGTGACCGTCGCGGTTCCGGGTGTGGGCCCGGCTGTGGGCCCGGCGGGTGTCGGCCCGGTCGGGGCGGGGGGCGGGGCGGCCGGTCCGGAGGCGGCCGGACCCCCGGAGGAGCCAGCCGGGGCCAGGGCCGGGGCCAGGGCCGGGGCCGGGGCAACGGCCGGTGGCCCGGCCTGCTCGTCCACCGATGCCGGCACGGCACCGACCCGTCCGTGACCCTGTTCCCCACCCGGGGACTCCCGCTCACCCGCCTGCTGCGGCACCCCCGCCTGCTGCGGCGCCCCCGGTTGCTGGGGCACCCCCGGCAGCGGCGGGCCCGCGGAGGCGCCGTCCTCCGGGCGCCCGGCGGCAGGCGCCCGCGCCGGCTCCCAGCCCGGCGGCAGCGCCGGGGTCACCGAGGTGACCGGGATGTCCGGTGCTCCGGTGCGGACGTGGGCGGGGAGGACCGTGCCCGCGGGCGGGGTCGTGATCTCGGCCGGCTTCGGACGGCGGCGCAGCAGCCCGGTGCGCTCCCCGGGCGGCCTTCTGCCCGCCGTCGCGCCCGCCGTCGCGCCCCTCGTCGCGTCCCCCGTCACGTCCGCCTTCGCGTCCGCCGCCCTGCCCGCCGCCCTGCCCGCCGTCCTGTCCGCCGTCCTGTCCGTCCTCGCCGGCATGTCCTGCTCGCCTCTCCCTACTTGCCCGTGACCGAGCTGAAGTCCACACCGGAGCCGAGCAGCAGGCCCGCGCCGAGGAGGATCATCGTGGCCGGGACCATGAAGGTGGTGATCATCATGGTGGCCTTGGGGACCGCGCGGGCCGCCTTGCGGCGGGCGTTCTGCGCGTCGGTGCGCCGCATGTCCTTGGCCAGCGCCACCAGGGTGTCCACGATCGGCGCGCCCAGCTCCTCGCCCTGCTGAAGCGCCGTCACGAACATCGCCACCTGCTCGGAGTCGTTGCGCCGGCGCAGTTCGGCGAAGGCCTGGCGGCGGCTCATGCCGAGGTCCATCTGGCGCAGGGTGATGCGCAGTTCGTCCGCCCAGGGGCCCTCGTACTTGGAGGCGACCCGGTCCAGGGCCTGCCGGAAGCCGAGGCCCGCGCTGACCACGACGGCGAGCACGTCCAGGAAGTCGGGCAGCGTCCGCTCGATGACGTCCTTGCGGACGCGGATCGCCGACCAGATGCCGACCTCGGTCCAGAACGCGCCGAAGGCGAGCAGCAGCAGCGCCACCAGGTACTGGCCGCGCAGCAGGAACACCAGGCCGCCGACGCCGCCGAGGAAGCCGTACACCGCGCGCCGGGCCGCGTAGCGGTCGATGGTCAGGCCGCCCGGGTTGCCGGCCAGGTCGATCTTGCGGCGGTACTTGGCGACCAGCTTCGGTCCCATCAGGCGCAGCACGGCCGGGGCGTAGCGCATGCCGAGGCGGTCGATGACCGAGTCCACCGCGCCGGTGCGGGTGGCGCCGACCTCCAGGGCGAGCGCGAGGTCGTTGGGCAGCCGGGCGTCCGCGCGGTACATGCGGATGCCAGCGAACGCGCCCCAGACGCTGAGGCCCATCACGAGTGCGAGCAGCAGTCCCATGGCTTCGTCCTCCTTCCTCTTCCTTCCTCGTCCTTCGTCTTCCTTCGTCTTCCTTCGTGGCCGTCCGCGCTCAGACGTCGATGCGGGAGAGCCGGCGGATGAGGACGAAGCCGACGGCGTACAGCGCGAAGGCGATGATCACCGCGCCCTGGCCGACCGGCGATCCCGTCATGCGGTCCAGTGCGCCCGCCTTGACGCCGTTCATCAGGAACAGCGCGCCGACGCCGAGCACCGGGACGGCGTACGAGGTCATGTTGACCTGGGAGAGCTGGGTGCGGACCTCGCGCCGGGTCTCCTTGCGCTCCTCGAGCGTCTCGGTGAGGTTGCGCAGGGCGCCGACCACCTGGCCGCCGGCCCGGTTGGACAGCACCAGGGTGGTGACGAGCACGACCAGCTCCCGGGAAGGGAGGCGGTCGGCGAGTTCACCGAGCGCGTCGTCCATCGACGCGCCGAGCGCCAACTGGTGGGCGACCTTGCCCAGCTCCTCGCCGGCCGGGGCCTCCAGTTCCTCGGCCGCCATGCCGATGGCGGTGCGCAGGGCGAGACCGGCCTGGGTGGCGTTGGCCAGGATGCGGGCCAGCTCGGGAAGCTGGTTGATGAACTTCTCGATGCGTTTCTGCCGCTGCCAGTTGAGGAACTGCATGGCCGCCCACACGCCGAGCAGGCCGGCGAGGGGGCCGAAGAAGGGGGCGAGCGCGGCCTGGCCGATCAGCCAGAGGGCGGCCACGGTGGCGAGCATGTAGGCGAAGAACTCGCCCGGGGTGACGTCCAGGCCGGTCGCGGCCAGTTTCAGCTCCAGCTTGCGGCCCAGCCTGGTGCGGCGCAGCCGGCGGTCGAGGGTGCGGAAGCGGCGCCGGCGGCCCACGGGGATCTGCCCGGTCTGCGACAGCCGGTCGACGAGCGCGGCGCGCTGGGCCTTGCCCGTCGCGTAGGCGTGCAGGCCGGTCACGGCCAGGACGCAGGCCAGCAGGGTGACGCCGGTGGTGAGGGTGACGAGGGTGCTGAGATCCATGGGGACGGTTCCTACCTGCCTACCTGGCTTCTCGGGTGGCGAGCTGGTCTGCGGACTGGGCGACGCCGAACGCCTGCGGGATCGGCTGGTTCGCCATGTAGAGGCGGTCGGCGGTGCGGCGGGGCAGCGGGTGGTGCTCGAAGACGCCGTGGATGCGGCCGTCGGCCGCCATCGGCCGGGCGGCGAAGCGGGCCACGGTGGCCAGCCGGTAGGGCTCGCTGCCGTGGCTGTCGAGCATCGCGATCTCGGTGACGCGGCGGGCGCCGTCGGCGAAACGGGTGAGCTGGACGACGACGTCGACGGCGCTGTTGATCTGGTCGTGCAGGGCGACGAACGGGATCTCGACCTCGGACATCGAGGCCAGCGTCTGCATGCGCATCAGCGCGTCCTCCGCGCTGTTGGCGTGCACGGTGGCCAGCGAGCCGTCGTGACCGGTGGACATCGCCTGGAGCATGTCCAGCGACTCGCCGCCGCGGACCTCGCCGACGACGATGCGGTCGGGGCGCATGCGCAGCGAGTTGCGCACCAGGTCGCGGATGGTGATCTGGCCGCGGCCCTCCACGTTCGGCGGGCGCGCCTCCAGCCGGATCACGTGCGGCTGCTGGAGCTGCAGTTCGGCGGAGTCCTCGATGGTGATGATGCGCTCGCCCGCCGGGATCAGCCCGGACAGGGCGTTGAGGAGGGTCGTCTTGCCGGTGCCGGTGGCGCCGGAGACGATGACGTTGAACTTGGCCTGCACCAGCCCGGCCAGCAGGTACAGCATCTGCTCGTCCAGCGAGCCGAAGCCGATCAGCTCCTGGAGGGTGAAGGAGCGGGGGAAGCGGCGGATGGTCAGGGTCGGGCCGGTGAGCGACAGCGGCGGGATGATGACGTTGACGCGCTCACCGGAGGGCAGTCGGGCGTCGACCATCGGATTGGACTCGTCCACGCGGCGGTTGACGGTCGACACGATCCGCTCGATGGTCTGCATCAGCTGGTCGTTGGAGGCGAAGCGCAGCGGGAGCTGCTCGACGCGGCCGCCGCGCTCCACGAAGATCGCGTCGGGGCCGTTCACCATGATCTCGGTGATGGAGGCGTCCTCCAGGAGCGGTTCGAGGATGCCGAGGCCGAGCGCCTCGTCGACCACCCGCCGGATCAGCTGGGAGCGTTCCACGGTCGACAGGACCGGGCCCTCGCGGCTGATGATGTGCCCGAGCACCCGTTCCAGCCGCGCCCTGCGCTCGGCGGCGGCCAGGGAGCTCATCTCCGCGAGGTCGATCTCCTCCAGCAGCTTGGCCCGGTAGGAGGCGACCAGATGGCCGTCCTCCCCCCGGCTGCCGTGCTCCTCGGGGGAGTTGATGCGTGCGCGGAGACTCATGGTGCGGTGCTCCTCGGTCCTGGTCGCTGGCTGTTCTTCCGGCTTCCGGGTTCGTCCGTTCTTCCGGCTTCCGGGTTCGTCCGTTCTTCCGGTTTCCGGCTTCCGGGTTCTTCCGTTTCGGGTTTCCGGGTTCGTCCGTTCTTCGGTTTCCGGGTTCTTCCGGGTTCCGGGTCAGTGGTCGAGCGGCATGGTGGCGGTCTTGGTGGCGTTTCCGAAGGCGTCGTCCCAGGCGGGGATGAGGGACGGGATGTGCACGGTGGCGGTGACCTCGACCGAGCCGGCGCCCCCGCCCGAGGCGGAGCAGGTGGTGCCCCCCGCGAGCCAGTCGCTGACCGCGGTCCGGCAGGCCTGCTGGGCGCTCAGCCCCAGCGAGGCGGCGCGGGCACCGGCCCGGGCCGCCGTTCCGGCCTGCTGCGCCGTGTAGGCGACGAGCCCGATCTGTATGGCGGCCATGGCGACCAGCAGCAGGATCGGGACGAATCCCAGGTACTCGACGGCGACCTGCCCGCGATCGCGGTCGCGGTCGCGCCGTGCGCGGTGGTACGGCATGTCAGTCCGTCTCCTCCTCTACGGCGCCGGCGTGGCCGCGCACCGTGATCGGGAAGTCGATCGTGCCCGGGAAGAGCACCGGGACCTTCAGGCTGACGTCGGCCGTGACATAGCCGTTCGTCCCCCCGCAGTCCACCTCGGCCCCGCTCCTCCACGCGTCCGACAGCTTGTCGAGCCCGGCCTGCCGGCAGACGGCCGGCCGGTTGCCCGACGGCGCCGCCGTTGCCGCCCGCACCGCCTCGTCGGCAGCATTCCCCGCGAGCGTGTACGTGTATCCCAGCAGCACGCACTGCCACATCAGCACCAGCGTGATGATGATGGTCGGCGCCATGCCGAGGAACTCGACGGCGACCTGCCCCCTGTCCGACCGGAGCCCGCCCGGCCGGGTCCCCGCCGCCCGGAACCTGTCCGGCCGGGACCTGCCCGGCCGGGACCTGTCCGGCCGGGACCTGCCCGGCCGGGACCTGTCCGGCCGGGACCGATGCGACCGCAGCCCCGGCCGCCACCGCGACCCCAGCCGCGGCCCCGGCCGCCGCCCCGGCGCCATGACCGTCGACGTCCTCATCCGCCCGTCTCCTTCCGCCGCCCGAAGCGCACCGAGCCCCGGTCACCGCCGCGCAGCCGGCCGCCGCCCCGCTGGGCGGCCTCGGTCCGCCGGACGATGCCGAGTTCGGCGGCGAGGCCCCACAGGGCCTGCTTGACCACGCTCTTGTTGTCCAGTTCGTGCAGGCGGCCGGCGTCGACCGCGCCCTGCAGCTCCTTGAAGTTGGCGGGCACGGCGGTGCCCGCGACGGCGGTGCCGGTGATCTTCCGGATGAGCGGGGGCTGGATCTCCGTACCGCGGGTGTGGCGGTTGACCACGACGGTCGTCTCCTCCGCCTTGCGGATCTGCAGCCGGTCCCACATCCGCACCGTCCGCTTGGCGGCGCGCACCGCGACCACGTCGGGGGTGGTCACCAGCAGCGCGGTGTCGGCCATCTCCACGGCCGCCGCGCCGGCCCCGCTCAGCTGGGCGCCGCAGTCCAGGACCACGATCTCGTACCGTGAGCGCAGGGCGCTGACGATCTGGCGGGCGGCGCGGTCGGTGACCTCCTCGCCGCGCTCGCCCTCGCCCGGCGCGAGCAGCAGCGCGAGCCCGGTGTCGTGGCGGAAGACGGCGTCGGCCAGGACGCGCGGGGAGATGTCGGTGATGCCGGCGAGGTCGACGACCGAGCGGCGGAACTGCACGTCCAGATAGGAGGCGACGTCCCCGGTCTGCAGGTCCATGTCGACCAGGGCCGTGCTGTGGCCGGAGGTCTGGGCGGCGAGGGCCAGCTGGACGGCGGCCACCGTGGCGCCGACGCCTCCCTTGGCCCCGCTCACCGTCACCACGCGCCCGCCGACCCCGGTGAACACGTCGCCGCCGTGGCCGAGATGGCGCCGTACGCCCACCGACCACTGGGCCACCGCCTGCACCCGGCTGACCAGTTCCTCGTAGCTCAGCGGCAGGGCGACCAGGCCGCGCGCCCCCGAGTCCATGGCGGCGGAGAACAGTCCGGGACTGGCGTCGGAGGTGACGAGGATGACGCCGACCGCCGGGAAGCGCAGCGCCACCTCGCGGATCAGCTCCAGGGCCGGCACCGGGCCGATCCGCTCGTGCACCACCACGACCTCGGGCAGCTCGTCCACGGACTCCGCGGCCAGCCGCGCGAGGGTGTCGATGAGCTGGGTCGAGTCGGCGACCGGTGGCACGGGCTCGGCGTCGGGGAGCTGGCTGAGCAGGGTGGTGATCGAACGGACCGCGTCCGCGTCGCCGACGGCCGGGAGGATCCTGGTGGGCATGCGCGCGGCCTCTCACTTGTCGTTCGCGAGTTCGTAGGTGCGGTCCTTGGCCGGGACGCTGGTGTCGCTGCCGGGCGCGACGAGGGCGAGCCGGACCCGCTGGGCGAACGACTCGGCGTAGGTGATGCGCTGGGCGTCGATGGTGGACAGCGCGAAGGTGATCGGCACGGCGTCGGTGGGCTGCTGGTTGCGGTTGCCCGCGTCGGGCTGGAGCGCGGTGATCTGGCCGACGTCGAGCACCCGCGCGTTGGTTACAATGATCTTGGACTGGGCGGGATCACCCTCCCGCTGTCCGCCGAAGGTGGCGTACACGTTGACCGTGGAACCGGGTGTGATCTTGCCGGCCACGCCGGTCGCCGCATCGATCATGATGGCGACCTCCTGCTGCCCCGGCTGCAGGGCGGGCTGATTCACGATCATGTCGCTCTGCAGCAGGGAGCCGGCCCGCAGCGTGGTGACCGCGATCTTGCCCTGGATGCCGGAGAGGTCGGTGACGGCGTTGGGCGACAGCCACCGCTTCGGCATCTTGATCTTCTCGAACTGGCTTGCGCTCAGCGCGGTGTAGGGCTGCACATCCGACCGCAGCCGGTAGGCGGTGACCTCGGGGCCGACCTTGGACTTGACGTCGCCGATGACGGAGAGCACGCCCGCGAACGCGCCCAGGGCGCAGATGACGGACAGGATCAGGAGTATCACGCCGCGGCGCTGACGGGAGTTCATGAACCGTACAACCTCATTGGGGATATCGGTCGAGCGGAATCGGTGGACGGGGACGGCGCCTCGGGCTCACCCGGCGGGTGTGCGGCTCTCCCGGACGGCCGTGTCGTGGGCGGGCGGGGTCGCGGAGCAGAAGACGCAGCGGTCGCCGATGACGTCGATGCCGCACCAGTGGCAGACGCCCTGGCGCACCGAGGTGACCAGCTGGTAGAGCACCGACAGGTCGGGCAGGTAGGTGCAGAACTCGACGAGTCTGCCGGTCCCCCACCAGCGCGCGGACTCGGCCGGGAGCGGCGCCTCGCGCAGCCCGAGCACGTTCCAGGCGGGGGCGAGGGCGGCGCCGGCCCAGTCGGACTGGAGCTGGCCCCTGGCCACGAGCATCCAGGTGCCGAACTCGGGCCCGGCGAGCGTGGCGTCGGGGCCGATGCGCACCAGCTGCGGCTGGGGGTGGGCGATCACGCCGAACTGGCTGCCCGGCACCCAGGACTTCGCGTGCGCCTTGAGGCCGACGGGTACGCGGTCCAGGCGGGTGACGGAGCCGAGGACGGCGCCGGCGTGGACGTAGTGGGTGAGCAGCCGGCCCGCCGAGGCGAGCACGCCGGGGCTGAGGTCGCAGGAGGCGAGCTGCCGCAGCTGGCGGGCCAGTACGGCGATCGCGAGCGGGGGCAGGTCGGGGCGGAACAGGGCGATGCGGTCGCTCTCCAGCAGGGAGCGCACGGTGAGCAGTCTGCGCTCCACCGCGCGGGGGACGGCGGGCGAGCACACGACGATCACGTGCCCGTGGTGCTCGACGAGCGCCTGCATCCCCTCCAGCGCCTGTTCCAGCGGCTGTCGGTCCAGTTCGCCCAGGACGACGGCCGGCACGGTCCGTTCGTCCTGCGCGGGCAGCGCCATGTCGGCGCTGGTCACAGCAATGGCAGTTGACACGCGCAGCTCCCCGTTTCACGCCGTACGGCCTGCCGTGGTTCCTCCGGCACGCCGAGTTGACTTCACTGCGTGACTACCTCAGCACTGTATCCACGCCTCTGTGACCGGAGAACAGCGATTGTGTAGCTGGGTGGCAACTGTCCTCGCGCAAGTCACGTCAAACCGGGGCAGGTTGAGCATCCGGGCCGGGCCCAGGGAGATGGGCCCCGCGCCACCGGGCCGCTCTGGGCCCGCCTTTGGGCCCGCGGGCCCACGCCCCGGGAGCCGCCCGTTCCTACCCTCGGCGTCCACACGGGTGCTGTGGCCACGGGGCGAGGAGGGGAAGCCGTATGACGAGCGGGGGCGGCATACGGACGTGGCCGGACCGGGGCCACCGCTTCGGCGACTCGGGCGCCACCGGCACCGAGTACCTCGGGATGATCGTGGTCACCGTGGCGATCGCGCTCGGCATGTCCGCGACCGGCATCGGACGCACCGTCTACGACCGGATCGCCGCCGAGGTCTGCAAGGTCACCGGCGGCGGCGACTGCGGCACCGGCGGCGGCGGCGCCCGGGCGGGCGCGCCGCGGACCGACGCCGACTACGAGCCGGCGCTGTGCCAGGTCTCGACGGTCACCGACAAGGCGGGCTCCAAGGCGAAGATCCTGTTCTGGGAGATCGGCAAGGAGTACGGCTTCCAGGAGCAGCACCTGAAGGCCCACACGGACGTCAACCACGACGGAACGGTCGACGACAAGGACGAGCTGGTCTACCTCACCTTCACCGACGCGGCCTCGGTGGGCACCAAGAAGGACTTCCAGCCCGGGATGAAGGTGGGCAGGTTCGGCACCGACAAGGTGGAACTGGGCGCGGGCATCAAGGTGACCAACGGCGACACCTGGGTCTTCGAGAGCCCGGAGGAGGCGCGGCGGTTCCGCGACGACATCGAGAAGCTGCAGATGTACCAGATGCGGCGGCAGTCCCCGGGCGGGGCGGACGCGGGCCTCGGCGACAGCATCCTCTACCTCTTCGGCACCGGGCCGCTCAAGGACGAGGAGGAGACGGAGAAACGCGTGAAGGACCATCTGGGGGACAACCGGAAGATCACCTACGGGAAGGTGGGCCTGGAGGCCTCCGCGTCGGCCGGCCTGAAGATCTCGGCGGGCGACGAGAAGAAGCTGGGCGCGGCGCTGGGCGGCAACTTCAAGTACGCGCCCGAGATCACCTGGACCGACAACCCCTACAAGAACACCAAGTCGTACACGTACGCCTCGTCCATCGAGTACGGCAGCAAGGTGAGCTACGAGGCCGGCCCGCTGGGCGGCGACTACTCCGCCTCCACCACGCAGACCGGCACCATCACGGTCACCTACGACAAGACCACCGGCAAGCTGGTCCGCGTCGACATGACACGCACGGTCGAGGAGGGCGGACAGAGGGACGGCGCCAAGGCGGGCGGCGACAACGGCAAGGCGGGCAGGGACAAGCGGGGCGGCTCGGTGAGCGAGAAGGGCACCGACAGCGCCACCGGCATCCGCGTCGTCACCAACTCCCTCAGTTTTGCCCCGGGCCCGGAGGGCGACGCCGACCGGGCCGTGGCCGAGCGGTGGCTGGACGGCGGCAACGAGCAGCTCGTCACGCCGTTCCAATACATGTTCGACGACCACGCGCCCACGAAGCGTCCGGGCGCCGACGACCCCTTCGGGCAGCTGATGTTCGACAAGGGCACGTCCAGCCGGATGACCTACACCGGCCAGGTGAACGCGGCCGAGTACGGCTTCGAGCTCAACCTCGGTCTCAGCATGGGCCTGTCGATCAGCACCGAGAAGAAGTCGGAGACGCTGACCGACGCGCAGTTCCTGGGCGCTCCGCGGGGAACCAGCCGCGGCTACGTCCCCTACAGCTACTGTGCGAAGTGATCGCCGCCGACCTCAGGGCAGGGAGCGCACGCCGATGAAGACACGACTGCTGTTCGCCGGTCTGCTCACGTGCGCGGTGGCCGCCACCGGCGCCCTCACCGGCTGCGGCACCGACGACGGTTCCGGCTCCGGCTCCGGCTCCGGCTCCGGCTCCGGCTCCGGCTCCGGCTCCGGCTCGGCCACGGTGCCGGACGGCTGGGGGACGCTGCGCACCGAGGGCGTCGACGTGTCGTATCCGCGGGGCCCGGGCGGTTACGCCCCGCGGGGCGCCGCCGAGCGCGGCAGGTACAACGCGGCGGCCGCCGTGCGCAGGGAGGACGGCCGGACCGTCTCGACGATCACCGTGCAACTGGGCTTCACCCGGGCCGGCTCGGCCGAGCAGGCCGCCATCGCCGCGGAGGCCGGCATCCAGCTGGGCGCGAAGGTGCGCGGCGAGAAGGACGTGCGGCTCGCCGGCACCGACGAGGCCAAGCGGATCGACTTCTCCTTCTCCGCCACCGGCGAGGACGGCGGCCCGCCGAAGGGGACCCCGGTCGAGGGGGTGATCCTGACCGGCCTGGACTCCACCGGCCGGGCCTTCGCGGTGCGCGTCGACGCGGCGAAGGGAGCACTGCCCGCCGGGGACCTGAAGCGGATCGTCGGCTCGGTGGAGGTCCACTGATGGCCGTGCCGGGCGCGGGGTACGTCGTACTCGCCGCGCTCGCCGCCCTGTTCGGCGCGCTCGCCGTGCGGTACGCGCGCCGGCTGGCGGTGCTGGCGCGGGTGCTGCGGCGCGGGGTCCGCACCGGCGGCGAGTGCGTCCGGGTGGAGACCGAGCCGTACGGCCGCTCCGACGCCACACGCTGCTTCTTCGTCTTCCGCGCGGCGGACGGCGGCCGGATCGAGTTCGAGGATCTGGCGGGGCCGTCGATGACGCCGGGCACGGCGGTCACGGTCACCTACGACCCCGGCGACCCGCGCGGTACGGCGACGGTCGCGGGCCCGGGGAGCTGGTCGCCGGTGCTCCAGTCGCTGGCGCTGACGGCCGGGTGCGGACTGGCGGCGCTGGGCTTCGTGACGCTGCTGTGGTTCCAGGTCCGGGGAGGCGAGTGACGGTGTGGCCACTGGTGCGCTGCTGGGCGGTGGGCGTGGTCGTCCTGGTGGTCACCGAGTACCTCCAGATGACGCTGCTGTACGGGCCGCTGACCGGGCCGCGCGTGGGCTCCTTCGGCGCGGCGCTGGCGCTGGTCCATCTGCCGAACCTGGTGTGCGTCGTGCTGGCCACCTGGGCGGCGGCCCGGGCGCACCCGCTGCCGTGGCGTGAGCTGCCGCTGCGGCACGCGGTGGCCGGGTGCGCGGTGCCGGCGGCGGCCCAGTTGCTGACGCTGTCGCTGCACTGGGAGCGGACGGGGGCGTCGTCGCTGTCGCTGTGGATGTCGACGGGGGTGCTGCTGGCGGGCTGCGCGCTGGGGATGCTGCTGGACCGGTGGCGTTTTCTGGTCTGGACCTCTTGACAAAGACAATTGGTCTGGACCAACTTGTACGCCAAGCGGTGGCCACCGTACGCCAGTTGACTTGCCCTCCCCACTCCCCACTCCCCCACCGGAGGCCCCAGTGGACCGCGTATCAGGCATGCCCAGACCGTCGTCCGGACGGCACCGCCCCCGGCGCACCGCACCGGCAGCCGCGACGGCGGCCCTCGCGCTCGCCCTCTGTCTCGCCGGCACCGGACAGGCGCAGGCCGCCGACGTCAACAACGCAAGGAACGCGGGCTTCGAGTCGGGCCTGGGCGACTGGACCTGCTCGGCCGGCAGCGGCACCACCGTCTCCTCCCCCGTGCACGGCGGTTCGGCCGCGCTGAAGGCCACCCCGGCCGGCCAGGACAACGCCCAGTGCAGCCAGACCGTCGCGGTGAAGCCCAACGCGACGTACACACTGAGCGCATGGGTGCAGGGCGGCTACACCTACCTCGGCGCGAAGGGCACCGGCACCACGGACGTCTCGACGTGGACGCCCGACACCCCGGGCTGGAAGCAGCTGTCGACGACCTTCACCACGGGCGCCTCGACGACCTCGGTGACGGTGTACCTGCACGGCTGGTACGGGCAGGCGGCGTACTACGCGGACGACGTCTCGGTGTTCGGCCCGGACGGGGGCGGCGGCGGTGACCCGGCCCCGACCGTGCCGCGGGCCCCGGCGGGCGTGTCGGTCACGGGCACCACCTCGTCCTCGGTCTCCCTGTCCTGGAACACGGTCCAGGGCGCGACGGGCTACACCGTCTACCGCGACGGCACGAAGGTGACGGCGGTGAGCGGCACCTCGGCCACGGTGACCGGCCTCGCGGCCTCCACCTCGTACTCCTTCCAGGTGACGGCGGCCAACGCGGTGGGCGAGTCGGCGAAGTCGGCGGCGGTGACGGCCACCACCGCGGCGACCGGAGGCGGCGGGGGCGGCTCCGGGGTGCCCCGGCACGCGGTGACGGGCTACTGGCAGAACTTCGACAACGGCGCCACGGTCCAGCGGATCTCCGACGTGCCCGCGCAGTACGACATCATCGCCGTCGCCTTCGCCGACGCCACGACCACCCCGGGCGCGGTGGGCTTCACCCTCGACTCGGCGGGCCTCGGCGGCTACACGACCGACCAGTTCAAGGCGGACATCAGGGCCAAGCAGGCGGCCGGCAAGAAGGTCGTGATCTCGGTCGGCGGCCAGAACGGCACGGTCTTTGTCAACGACCCCGCCTCGGCGGCGAACTTCGCCGACTCGGTGTACGCGCTGATGCGGACGTACGGCTTCGACGGCGTCGACATCGACCTCGAGAACGGCATCAACGCGACCTACATGTCGCAGGCGCTGCGCACCCTGTCGTCCAGGGCGGGCTCGTCCCTGGTCATCACGATGGCCCCGCAGACGATCGACATGCAGTCCGCGTCGGCCGGCTACTTCCAGACGGCCCTGAACATCAAGGACATCCTCACCGTCGTCAACACCCAGTACTACAACAGCGGTTCGATGCTGGGCTGCGACGGCAAGGTCTACAGCCAGGGCTCGGTGGACTTCCTCACCGCCCTGGCCTGCATCCAGCTCGAGGGCGGTCTGTCCCCGTCCCAGGTGGGCCTCGGCGTCCCGGCCTCCCCGAGGGGCGCGGGCAGCGGCTATGTCTCGCCCACGGTGGTGAACAACGCCCTGGACTGCCTCACCCGGCTCACCAACTGCGGCGCCTTCAGGCCCTCGAAGACCTACCCGGGCCTGCGCGGCGCGATGACCTGGTCGACGAACTGGGACGCGGCGGCGGGCAACGCCTGGTCGAACGCGGTGGGCCCGCACGTGCACGGGCTGCCGTAGCCCGGCGCGTCACGGTGCGCCGGGAGGTCCCGGCGCACCGACACGTCCGGCGCACCGACACGTCCGGCGCACCGGCAGGTCCGGCGCACCGGCGCCAGGACGCCTCCTGGGCCGCTGCTAGGCCTCCCGCTCCGGCTGCTCGGCGTCCTGCGCCGGCTGCTCGGCGTCCTCCTCGAAGTACGCGTCGAGGACCGCGTCGAGTTCCTTCTCCCACTCGGCGAAGCGGGAGCGGGAGGAGGCCTCGATCTCGATGGGGTACCAGCGGCGGTCGGGGGTGTGGACGGTGACCGTGAAGCGCTTGCCGAAACGGGGGGTCGCCGTCTCGACGGCGCCGATCTCCTCCCAGCGGAACTCGCACTGCTGGTCGTCGAGGACGAGGCGGACGCCCTTGTGGTCGGCGACGATCCGGGCCCGGCGGTCGGCGGCCTCGAAGACCGGACCGGCGGGGGCTTCCCCGGCTTCGGTGTCCTCCCCGGCCGCGGTGTCCTCCGGCTCGGTCTCCTCCTGCGCGGTGTCCGCCGCGGAGGCGTCCTCCGGCGCCGCGTCCTCCGGCGCCGCGTCCTCCGGCACCGCGTCCTCCGGCGCCGCGTCCTCGGGTGACTCCTCCCCGGCGGACGCGTCCTTCGGGGCCGGCGTCGCGGGTGCGGTGAGTCCCGGAATGAAGGCCGGGTCGAACCCGGCGCCCGTCACGGGCTCGCCCTTCAGGGGCTGGCTGCTCGTACCTGTGCGCTGCTCCACAGCGGGCAGTATGGTCGACGATCCTGTGTCCGGCGCAACCGGTCCCCCGCATCGTTATCGGAGCCCTGCACGAACACGCCCACCACCGCCGCCACCGCGAAGCCCGCCACCGACAGCACGCTCCGGGGGCGCGGGCGGGGCGGTGGCGGGGCGGTGGCGGCGGGCGTCAGCCGAGTACGGCGAGCGCGTCGACCTCGATGAGGAGCCCCGCGGGCAGTCCGACGTAGACCGTCGTGCGCGCGGCGGGCGGCTGGGTGAGGCCCTGCTCCTCGAAGTAGGTGTTGTAGATCTCGTTCATCTCGGCGAAGTGCGCCGTGTCGGTGAGGTAGACGCGGATCATCATCACGTCGTCCCAGCTCGCGCCGCCCTCCTGAAGGATCGCCTTGACGTTGGCGAGGGTCTGGAGGGTCTGCTCGCGCAGGGTGGGCCCGGCGGGCGTGGGCGGCCTGCCCTCCTCGGCGGGCAGGAAGCCGACCTGGCCGGCGACCTGCAGGATGTTGCCCTTGCGCACCCCGTGGGAGAACTTCGCGGGCGGGGTGGTGTGGGTGCTGGGGGTGAGGGCGGTCTTGGGGGTCGTCGCGGTGCTGTCCGTCATGCGGTGCCGTCCCTGTCTCGTACGGTGCTGTCCCTGTCCGGGGTGGTCACGGGGGTTCTGCCGGAGTACTCGCCGCTGATGGCGTCCGCCGTGCGGCGCACCAGCGGCAGGAGGGTGAGGAGTTCGCCGGCGCCGACGACGACGTTCGGCGCGGACACCGACATCGCCGCCACCACCCGGCCGTCGGCGCCCCGGACGGGCGCGGCGACGCAGTTGATGGACTCCTCGTGGCCGCCGAGGTCGGTGGCCCAGCCCTGCTCCCGCACCTTTTCCAGCTCCCGCAGGAACGCGGCCGCGTCGGGGGTCGAGCGGGAGGTGTACATGGGGTAGTCGAGCTTCTCGGCGACCGCGCGCCGCTCGCCCTCGGGCAGGTCGGCCAGCAGCAGCTTGGCCACGGCGGCCACGGTGATGGCGACCGGCTTGCCGATCCGCGAGTACATGCGCACCGGGTAGCGGCTGTCGACCTTGTCGATGTAGAGCACTTCGCCCTCCTCGTACACGGCGAGGTGGACGGTGTGCCCGCAGCTCTCGTTGAGCCGTACCAGGTGGGGGTGGGCGATCTCGCGGACGTCCAGGTTCTCCATCGCCTCCTGGGCGAGGGCGAACAGGCGGGCGCCCAGGCGGTAGCGCTGGTCGGACTGGCGGTAGACCAGTCCGTGCCCGTGCAGGGTGCGCAGCAGGCGCAGCGCGGTGGACTTGTGCACGCCGAGGCGGTCGGCGACCTGTCCGAGGTCGGCGGGGCCCTCGGCGAGCAGCGGCAGGATGCTCAGCGCGCGGTCGACGGTCTGGCTCATGGCGTACGTCCCTCCTCCTCGGCCCCCTGCGCGGTGCGCGTCCAGCCGGGGCCGAGTCGAAGTCTCTCCCACGCGGCGTCGTCCAGGGCCGCCAGCCGGTCGGCGCGGTCGGTCCAGGAGGGGCGGGGCGCGGCCGCCGCGTGGGGGGCGGTGGCCGGGCGACGGGTGGGCGGCGCGGCGAGGTCGCCGGGGACGGTGAGGGCGGCGGCGGCCATGAGGTGGCCGTGGCGCAGCCGGTCGCGCACGGGCAGTCCCCGCAGGGTGGCGGACAGGAAGCCGGCGGCGAAGGCGTCGCCCGCTCCCACGTGGGCGACGACGTCGACCCGGGGCGCCGGCACGAACACCGGGGTGCCGCAGGCGTCCGCGGGTGTGGCGCGGTCGCGCGGCCCGTCGGCGTCCACGCGCCGCTCGCGGTCGTCCGGGTCGCCCGCGCCCACGGACGTGTCGCGGTCGCGCGGCCCGTCGGGGCGGTCCGGGCCGCCCGGGCCGTCCGGGCCGTCGGGGCCGTCCGGGCCGTCGGGGCCGTCGGGGCCGTCCGGGCGGCCGGTGCCGCGGCACCAGGCCGTGGCACCGTCCGCGCCCTGCTTGACCACGATCGTGCCCGGCTCGGGCAGCGCCCGGCGGACGGCCGGGCCGCCGTCGAGCCCCCAGGCCGCGCGGGCCTCGTCGGCGCCGACGAACACGATGTCCGCGCCGCGCGCCAGCTCCAGCAGCACCCGCCCTCCTTCGGCGTCCCGCCACAGCCCGGGCCGGTGGTTGACGTCGAAGGAGACCAGCGGGCGGCCGGGGCGGGGCGCCGTCAGCTCGCGCAGCAGCTCCAGGCAGCCGGGGGACAGGGCGGCCGTGATGCCCGACAGATGCAGCACCCGGGTGGCGCGCAGCGCCCGGAGGTCCACGTTGCGCACGGTCATCGCGGAGGCCGCCGAACCGGCCCGGTAGTACGCCACCTCGTGCGCGTCGGTGGCCCGGTCGCCGGCGGTGCGGAAGTAGATGCCGGTGGGGCGCTCCGGGTCCCGCCGTACGGCCGTGACGTCGACGCCGTACGCCCCGATCGCCGTGACGAGATGGTCGCCGAAGCCGTCCGCGCCGGCCCGGCTCACCCAGCGGGCGGAGTGGCCGGCGGCGGCCAGGGTGCAGACGACGTTGGACTCGGCGCCGCCGATGGCCCGCTGGAAGGCGGGGACGTCGGCGAGGCGGCCCGGCCGGGTGGGCAGGAACGTGACCATGGACTCGCCGAGCGCCGCGACGTCCACGACGCCGGGGCCGTTGCGGGGTCCGCCGGCGGTCACGATGCTCGTGGCTCCTCGGCTCGGGGGGCGGGGTGGCGGGGTCCGTGCGTTGACCCCGTGTGGCCGAGATGTTAGACAGCGGTGAGCGTCGCACGCAATGAGTGTTGCAGTACATGCAACACGCCTGATCAGGGAGGCTGCATGAGCTTCGAAGCGCTGGCCCGGCTGTCCGAGGAACGCGTCGACCACCGCTTCAAGGGCCTCCCGCCCGACGCGGACGGCCTGACCGTGGGCGAGCTGGCCGCCCAGCGCCGCAACCTGTTCACCGGCGGCTTCACCACGCCCGTGCTCGCGCTGTCCGCCGAGCGTCTGGAGCACAACCTCGCGCTGATGGAGGCGTACGCCGCCCGGCACGGCCTCGCCTTCGCCCCGCACGGCAAGACCACCATGGCGCCACAGCTCTTCCACCGGCAGCTCCAGCGCGGGGCCTGGGGGATCACGCTGGCCGTGCCGCACCAGGTGCGGGTGGCCCGGGCCTTCGGCGTGCGGCGCGTCTTCCTGGCCAACGAGCTGGTGGACCCGGCCGCCCTGCGCTGGATCGCGGACGAACTCGCCGCCGATCCCGCCTTCCGCTTCATCTGCTACGTGGACTCGGTGCGCGGGGTGGAGCTGATGGACGCGGCCCTCGCGGGCCGGGCGCCGCGGCCGGTGGACGTGGTGGTGGAGCTCGGCGCGGGCGAGGACGCGCGCACCGGGGTGCGCACCGAGGAGGAGGGCGCGGCGGTCGCCGGCGCGGTGGCGGCCACGCGCACGCTGCGGCTGGTCGGGGTGGCCGGCTACGAGGGCGAGGTGCCCCGGGCGGACACGGACCGGGTGCGGGCCTGGCTGCGGCGGCTGGTGGCGCTGGCCGCGGAGCTCGACAGGGCGGGCCGGTTCGAGGCGGCGGAGGAGATCGTGGTCAGCGCCGGGGGCAGCGCCTGGTTCGACACGGTCGCCGAGGTGTTCGCCGGCCTCCCGGAGCTCTCCCGGCCCACGCTGAGGCTGCTGCGCTCCGGCGCGTACATCTCGCACGACGACGGGCACTACCGCAGGCTCACCCCGTTCAACCGGGTCCCGGAGGAGGGCGCCCTGGAACCCGCCTTCCGCCTGTGGGCGCAGGTCGTCTCACGCCCCACCCCCGGGCAGGCCTTCGCCAACGCGGGCAAGCGGGACGCGGCGTACGACCTCGACCTGCCCGTCGCCCAGGCGGTGCGCCGGGACGGCGCCGAGCGCCCCGCCACCGGCGTCGAGGTCACCGGACTGTCCGACCAGCACACCTGGCTGCGCACCGGCCCGGAGGCCGACCTGGAGGCGGGCGACTGGATCGGGCTGGGCCTGTCGCACCCCTGCACCTCGTTCGACAAGTGGCAGCTGATCCCGGTGGCGCGGGCCGACGGCACCGTCGTCGAGTACATCCGTACGTTCTTCTAGGCGGCACGTTCTTCTGGACCGCGGGCTCCCGCGGAAGGAGGCACCTCATGGACCCGGTCGAGTTCGCGGACTTCGCCGACCTCGTCATCCGCGACGCGGACGTGGCCGACGGCACCGGCGGCCCGTCCTACCGCGCCGACGTGGCGGTCAGGGACGGCCGGATCGTCTCGATCGTCAAGGAGGCCGCGGCGGCGGGCTGCCAGCGGCCGCGGGCGCGGCGGGAGCTGGACGCGGAGGGCCTGGTCCTCTCCCCCGGCTTCATCGACATGCACGCGCACAGCGACCTGGCGCTGCTGCGCGACCCCGACCACAGCGCGAAGGCCGCCCAGGGCGTCACCCTGGAGGTGATCGGGCAGGACGGGCTGTCGTACGCGCCGGTCGACGACCGCACGCTTCAGGAGGTGCGCCGGGCCGTCACCGGCTGGAACGGCCCCGGCGACGACGTGGACTTCACCTGGCGGTCGGTCGGCGAGTACCTGGACCGGCTCGACCACGGCTTCGACGGCGAGGGCATCGCCGTCAACGCCGCGTACCTGGTCCCGCAGGGCACGGTCCGCGCGCTCGCCGTGGGCTGGGAGGACCGCCCGGCCACGCCCGGGGAGCTGGAGAGGATGCGGCACCTGGTCGCCGAGGGCCTGCGGCAGGGCGCCGTCGGCATGTCCTCCGGGCTCACCTACGCGCCCGGCATGTACGCAACGGACGCGGAACTCACCGAACTGTGCCGGGTGGTGGCGGCGCACGGCGGCTACTACTGCCCGCACCACCGCAGTTACGGGGCCGGGGCCCTTCAGGCGTACGCCGGGACGGTGGCCCTCGCCCGCGAGGCGGGCTGCCCGCTGCACCTGGCGCACGCCACCATGAACTTCGCCGCGAACAAGGGCCGGGCGCCCGAGCTGCTGGCGCTGCTGGACGAGGCGCTCGCGGCGGGTGCGGACATCACCCTCGACACCTATCCCTACACCCCCGGCTGCACCACCCTGGCCGCCCTGCTGCCGAGCTGGGCGAGCGCGGGCGGCCCGGAGGAGGTCCTCGGGCGGCTGGCGGACGACGACACCGCCGAGCGGATCCGCCACCACCTGGAGGTCACCGGCTCCGACGGCTGCCACGGGGTGCCGGTGGAGTGGGGGACGATCGAGGTCTCCGGGGTGACCGAGCCCGCGCTCGCCGCGTACGTGGGCCGCACCGTCCGCGACGCGGCGGCCCGGCGCGGCGAGACGCCGTGGGCCGTCGCGCGCCGCCTGCTGCTCGCCGACCGGCTGGGCACGACGGTCCTCCAGCACGTGGGCCACGAGGAGAACGTCCGGGCGATCATGCGGCACCCCGTTCACACCGGCGGCTCCGACGGCATCCTCCAGGGCAGCAAGCCGCACCCGCGGGCCTACGGCACCTTCCCGCGGTATCTGGGGCGGTACGTCAGGGAGTTGGGCGTGCTGTCCCTGGAGGAGTGCGTCGCGCACCTGACCGGGCGGCCCGCGGCCCGGCTGCGGCTGCCGGACCGGGGCCTGGTGCGCGAGGGGTACCGGGCCGACCTGGTCCTGTTCGACCCGGCCACCGTCGCGCCGGGCAGCACCTGCGAACGGCCGCGCGCGCTGCCCACGGGCATTCCGTACGTGCTGATCGACGGCCGGTTCGTGATCGAGGACGGACGGCGCACGGACGTGCTGGCGGGACGGGCGGTGCGCCGCACCCCGGTGTGACCGCCCGCCCCGCCGCCTTCCGCGCCCGCCGCTACGGCTTGGGCAGGACGCAGCCGCTCGCGTTCAGGTTCAGCTTGTTGCCGGCGCCGAAGCAGGCGGGGATCTGGTACGTCTCCTCGGCGTAGTTGATGCCCTGGCGGACGGTGACGTTGCCGCTCGCGTCCACCTCGCAGGGGTTGTTCACGGTGCAGCGCTCGCCGTCCTCGTTGCCGGTGTTGTTGACGGCGACGACCTTGCCGGTGGCGGTGTCGACGACGGGCGAGCCGGAGGTTCCGCCGATGGTGTCGCAGGCGGAGGTGTAGCGGACGGAGTCCTTCCAGGTCCAGCCGCCCTCCTTGAGGCGGTGGACGAACCCGTCGATGGAGCAGCTGTAGATGCGCTTCCAGTAGCCGGAGACCACCTTGATGGCGGTGCCGGCGACCGGGTGGGTGTCGCTCAGGGTCAGCGCGCCGATGCCGTAGGAGTTCCTGATCTGCGCGTAGGTGCGGGTGAGCTGGTAGATCGTCACGTCCGTGTCGGTCATGGTCGAGTACGCGACCTTGCTCGCGCGGAGCGTGGCGACGCGGGTGCCGGAGGAGTTGAGCAGTCCGAAGGAGCGGCTGGAGGCCTGGTCGACGACGACCTCGCCGGGATCCGGGAAACCGGTCTCCAGGCAGTGGCCGTTGGTGAGCACGAGCGCCGGGTCGCCGTCCGCCGAGCTGGGGAAGCGGATGACGGAGCCGGAGCAGTTGCTCAGCGCGACGGTTCCGGCGAAGTCCACGGCCTTCAGCGAGGGCGCCGCGCCCGGGGCCGCAGCGGCCGGCCGGGCGGCGGCCGCCTGGGATCCGGCCGCCCGGGGCGCCGCGGTGGCGGCGGCCGCGGGGGCGATGCCGGCCCCGGTGATCACCAGGGTGGCGACCGCGGCAAGGAGAGGCTTGTTCATGTGGGGTCCCCTCAGTCAGACGTGGGCGACCGGAGATCTTCCGGCCGCCTGTCTTGTCATGTGCATTGTGATGGCGTGAGGGGGTGCCCACAAGAAGCCGTGGGCCTATCGGGGGTGCCAGGGACCGCCCCTGCCGTGCCCGCGGCCGGGCCGCCCGGAGGCGGACGCCGCCGCCGTGGGGCTCGGCGTGGTGGAGCCGGCCTCGGAAGTGGGCGAGGGCGACCGCACGGGCGCCGGGGTCGTCACCGGGTCCGCCGGGGTGCCCGGCGAGGCGGTCGCGCCCCCGCTCGGCGGTACGGCCGTGCCCCCGCCCGGCGTGGCGGAGGGCGGGCCGCTGCGGGCGGTGGCGGCGGCTCCGGTCGCGGCGGCAGGCCGCTCGCCCGGGGAGGAGGCGGCGGTCGTGGGGCCGGCGGAGACGGTCCCGGCGTCCTCCGCGCCGGCCGCCGGACGCGTGCGGTCCGGCGTGCCCTGCGGCTGCTGCGGCGACGAGCCCAGGGCCGTCACCCCGGCGATCACGGCGGCGAGGGACGCCACGCCCACCGCCCCCACGGCCGCCACCACGCGCCGCGAACGGCGCTCGGCGCCGCGTTCCGCCGCCCGGCGCGCCCGCCGCCCGCCCGGCGCCGCCTGCCCGAGCCCTTCGCCTGGACCCGGGGCGCCGCCCCCGGCCCACGCACCGCCTTCCCCGGCCCACGCGCCGTCGCCGTCCGCGGCCCGCGCGCCGTGCCCCTGCGCGGCCCATGCGCCGTGCCCTTCCGCGACCCCTATGCCGTCGCCTTCCGGGGCCCGCGCGCCGTCCCCCGGCGACGAGCCGGCCGGAACCCGCGGCAGCTCGCGTGTCTCGTCGTACGCGTTCTGCCAGCCGTGGGCCGCGGCCGGATCGGCGTACCCGTCGTAGTCCGGAATCGCCGTGGGCTGCGGCTGGTACACGTTCGGCGGCGCCGGGGGCGCACCGTCCGGGCGGGGCAGGCCGTGGACGTCGGGAGGCATGGACATGGCCGGAAAGCATAGGGACCCCCGGGGCCGATGAGACAGCCAAGGGGGAGAAAGGAACATTCCGCCGTGTCTCAGGTGGCGGAAAACACGAGCCATCCGGCCCCGCCCGGCCCTAAGCTCCCTGACATGCAGGTGATCCAGTCGACCAAGCTCGCCAACGTCTGTTACGAGATCCGGGGCCCGGTGCTCGAGGAGGCGATGCGGCTGGAGGCGGCCGGCCACCGCATCCTGAAGCTGAACACGGGCAACCCCGCCGCCTTCGGCTTCGAGTGCCCGCCGGAGATCCTGGAGGACATCCTCCGCAACGTCTCCACGGCGCACGGCTACGGGGACGCCAAGGGCCTGCTGGCCGCCCGCCGCGCGGTGGTCATGCACAACCAGACCCTGGGCATCGAGACCGACGTGGAGCACGTCTTCATCGGCAACGGCGTCTCCGAGCTGATCGTGATGGCGATGCAGGGCCTGCTGGACGACGGCGACGAGGTGCTCGTACCCGCGCCGGACTACCCGCTGTGGACCGCCGCCGTCTCACTGTCCGGCGGCACGGCCGTGCACTACCGCTGCGACGAGCAGTCCGACTGGATGCCCGACCTCGCCGACGTGGAGCGCAAGGTCACCGACCGCACCAAGGCGATCGTGATCATCAACCCCAACAACCCGACGGGCGCGGTGTACGACGAGGCCGTACTCAAGGGGCTGACCGACATCGCGCGCCGGCACAACCTGCTGGTCTGCTCGGACGAGATCTACGACAAGATCCTCTACGACGGCGCCACGCACATCCCGACCGCGAAGGTCGCCCCCGACCTGCTCACCCTGACCTTCAACGGCATGTCCAAGGCGTACCGGGTGGCCGGCTACCGGGTCGGCTGGATGGCCGTCTCCGGCCCCCGCGCGCACGCCGACTCCTACATCGAGGGCCTGACGATCCTCGCGAACATGCGCCTGTGCGCCAACATGCCGGGGCAGCACGGCGTGGTCGCCGCCCTCAGCGGACGGCAGACCATCAACGACCTGGTGCTGCCGGGCGGGCGGCTGAAGGAGCAGATGGACGTCGCCTACGAGCTGCTCACCCGGATCCCGGGTGTGAGCTGCGTACGGCCGAAGGGCGCGCTGTACCTCTTCCCGCGGCTCGACCCCAAGGTCTTCAAGATCCGGGACGACCGGCAGATGGTGCTCGACCTGCTGCGCCGGGAGAAGATCATGGTGGTGCAGGGCACGGGGTTCAACTGGCCCGAACCCGACCACTTCCGGGTCGTCACCCTGCCGGCGGTCGGGGACCTGCGGGACGCGGTGGGCCGGATCGGCACCTTCCTGGACGGGTACGGCCAGCCGTGACACGCCGCGGAACGGCTCACTGAGGGTGCGGTTACGGTCCGGTTCCGCGAACCGGCTCAACTTTAGACCGGTTCTAAGCTAGGATGCCTTCTGTCAGCGCACAGGAGGCCATCCCATGTACGAACCGATCCGCACCAAGTCGGTCCACAGCACGATGGCCGGCACCACCTCGGACTTCCCCCACCGCTCCCGCGAGGAGGAGCTGGACATCCAGCTCGCGGGCCATCTCGCGGCGCTGCTCGCCGTCACCGACGAGCTGCGCACGCTGGCGCCCTCCACCGACCTGGACACGGCCGCCGAGCGGCTCGCCGCACAGGTGGCGCGGCTGCGGGGCGGCCGGGCCCCGGTCCGCGTTCCGGTGGCCGCGGACGCCGTCGCCGGCGCCGGCGAGGTGCCGGCCCTGCACCGGCGGGCGCACGCGCTCGCCGGCCGCGCGCTCGTCGTGGCCGCGTCCCGCGCGGACACCGCGGCGGCGATCCTGGCGGCCGAGCGGATGGACGCGCACACGGCCGCCGTCCAGGAGGAGCCCTCCCAGGAACTGAGTGGCGCCGCCCATTAGCCCTCGTCCGCAGGGCAGCTCGAACGGCCCCGGTCCGCGTGCACAGCAGCGACGCGCGGACCGGGCGCCTCACACCACGCCGGCTCCCGACGAAAGCCGTGTGACACGGCCGGCCGGCACCCGAGGTGCCGGCCGGCCGTGTCGGTGGCCCGCGTCCCGCCGCTCACACCGCCGGAGAACGCCGAGGAGGCCGGGTGCGCACGCCGTTGTGCGGCACCCGGCCTCCTACGGGTCGATGCCGCGGCCGGCCGGGCGACGTCGCAGGTCAGGGCAATGTCGGGCCGGCCGCGGAACTCGGGGCGGGCCGCACGGGCCCGGCCGGGTCAGCCCAGGCGCTCGACCAGCGCGTGGTACTGGTCCCACAGCTCCTTGGGCGTGTGGTCGCCGAAGGTGTTGAGGTGCTCGGGGATCAGGGCCGCCTCCTCGCGCCACACGTCCTTGTCGACGGTGAGCAGGAAGTCCAGGTCGGAGTCGGACAGGTCCAGGCCGTCGGTGTCCAGGGCGCCCTTGGCCGGCAGGACGCCGATCGGGGTCTCGACGCCCTCGGCCTTGCCCTCCAGCCGCTCCACGATCCACTTCAGGACCCGGCTGTTCTCACCGAAGCCCGGCCAGACGAACCTGCCCTCGTCGTTCTTCCGGAACCAGTTGACGTAGTAGATCCGCGGCAGCTTGGACTGGTCCTTGTCCTTGCCCACCTCGATCCAGTGGCCCATGTAGTCGCCCATGTTGTAGCCGCAGAACGGCAGCATGGCGAACGGGTCGCGGCGCAGCTCGCCGACCTTGCCCTCGGCGGCGGCGGTCTTCTCGGAGGCGACGTTCGCGCCGAGGAAGACGCCGTGGTTCCAGTCGAAGGACTCCGTCACCAGCGGCACCGCGCTGGCCCGGCGGCCGCCGAAGAGGATCGCGGAGATCGGCACGCCCTTGGGGTCCTCCCACTCCGGCGCGATGATCGGGCACTGCGCGGCCGGGGTGGTGAAGCGGGCGTTGGGGTGCGCGGCGGGCGTACCGGACTCGGGCGTCCAGGAGTTGCCCTTCCAGTCGGTGAGGTGGGCGGGGGTCTCCTTGGTCATGCCCTCCCACCACACGTCGTTGTCGTCGGTCAGCGCCACGTTGGTGAAGACGGAGTTGCCCCACAGCGTCTTCATGGCGTTGGCGTTGGTGTGCTCGCCGGTGCCGGGCGCGACGCCGAAGAAGCCGGCCTCGGGGTTGATCGCGTACAGGCGGCCGTCCTCGCCGAACCGCATCCACGCGATGTCGTCGCCGATCGTCTCGACCGTCCAGCCGGAGACCGTCGGCTCCAGCATGGCCAGGTTCGTCTTGCCGCAGGCGCTCGGGAAGGCGGCGGCGACGTACTTGGACTCGCCGGTGGGCGGGGTCAGCTTGAGGATCAGCATGTGCTCCGCCAGCCAGCCCTCGTCACGGGCCATGACGGAGGCGATGCGCAGGGCGTAGCACTTCTTGCCGAGCAGCGCGTTGCCGCCGTAGCCGGAGCCGTACGACCAGATCTCGCGGTCCTCGGGGAAGTGCGAGATGTACTTGGTGGTGTTGCACGGCCAGGGCACGTCCTCCTGGCCCTCCTCCAGCGGGGCGCCGACGGAGTGCACGGCCTTGACGAAGAAGCCGCTGTCGCCGAGTTCGTCCAGCACCGGCTGCCCCATGCGGGTCATGGTGCGCATGGAGACGGCGACATAGGCGGAGTCGGTGATCTCGACGCCGATCGCGGACAGCGGGGAGCCGAGCGGGCCCATGCAGAACGGGACGACGTACATCGTCCGGCCCTTCATCGAGCCGCGGAAGATGCCGCCCTTGCCGTCCTTGCCCCGGAAGATCTCCCGCATCTCGGCGGGCGCCTTCCAGTGGTTGGTCGGACCGGCGTCCTCCTCCTTCTCGGAGCAGATGAACGTCCGGTCCTCGACCCGTGCGACGTCGGACGGGTCGGAGGCCGCGTAGTAGGAGTTGGGGCGCTTGATCGGGTCGAGTTTCCGGAAGGTGCCCTTCTGGACGAGCTCCTCGCACAGTCGCTCGTACTCGGCCTCGGATCCGTCACACCAGACCACGTTGTCCGGCTGCGTCAGTTCGGCGATCTCGTTGACCCACGAGACCAGTTCCTGGTGGGTGGTGGGGATGACGGGGGGAGCCGCGATGTCGCGCGCCACGATCGCTCCTAAATGAGGGATTTTTTGTCTTGTCCGCCCCGTGGGGGCTGCGACCCGGATGCTTCGTAGCCGCTCATCCGGTGCCGACCGCACTCATTTGATCATCCGAGTTTAGTGCGCATCTGTCCAGAGGGCATCACAGGTGAGCGACGTGAGGAACGCCACGGTTTCCGCGATTCTTTGCGCGCACCTGGGACCGGAGAGAAGATCTTTTTGCTCCGTGTGCGATTGACGCCGATCACCCGGTCGCTTTCACACGCGACTTACGGGGGCGTAGGTACCATGCGGCCATGACTGCATCCGCCTCCGACGCGCCGCTGGACACGCCGGTCGCCGACCGCGGTCCGACCGCGCTCTCCCTGCCTCATCCGGTCAAGCCGAAGCTGCGCGGCTGGCTGCATCTGGGCATGTTCCCGGCCGTGCTCGTCGCGGGCCTCGTGCTGACCGCGCTCGCCGACTCCACGCGCGGCCGCATCGCCTGCGGGATCTACGTCCTCACCGCCTGCCTGCTGTTCGGCGTCAGCGCCCTGTACCACCGGGGCAACTGGGGGCCGCGCACGGGCGGTCTGCTGCGCCGGCTCGACCACGCGAACATCTTCCTGATCATCGCGGGGACGTACACACCGCTGACGATGCTGCTCCTGCCGGGGGCGAAGGGCCAGTGGCTGCTGTGGGGCATCTGGGCGGCGGCCGCGGCCGGCATCGTCTTCCGCGTCTTCTGGGTCGGCGCCCCGCGCTGGCTCTACACCCCGTGCTACATCGCGATGGGCTGGGCGGCCGTCTTCTTCCTGCCGGACTTCATGCACGCGGGCGGCATCGTCGTGCTGATCCTGGTGATCACCGGCGGCCTGCTCTACAGCGTGGGCGGCGTCGTCTACGGCATCAAGCGCCCCAACCCCTCACCGCGCTGGTTCGGCTTCCACGAGGTCTTCCACTCCTTCACGCTGGCCGCCTTCGTCGTCCACTACGTCGGCATCTCGCTGGTGGCGTACCAGCACGCGTAGCCCGCCGGCCGGCCCGGCGGCACGCGACCGCCGCCGGCCCGCACGGCCCGCCCCCGCTCCCCTCGGCCCGGCACTCCACCCCGCACCCCGCACCCCGCACCCCGACGGCCACGGCTCACACGAGCCGTGGCCGTTTCGCGTTGCCTCGGCACGCCTGGTGAGCACCACCGATTGACAGTCTCTCTGTTTTGAGAGTTACTTTCATTTCATGGCTACTCTCACGCAGTCCGGGAAGACGGGGCCCGACCCCCGCCGCTGGTGGGCCCTCGGGGCCCTGGTCGCGAGCATGCTGGTGCTCGGGTTCGACATGACGATCCTCAACGTGGCTCTGCCGACCATGGCGGAGCAGCTCGGCGCCAGTACGGGCCGGCAGCAGTGGATGGCGGACGCCTATGTCGTCGTCTTCGCCGCCCTGATGCTCCCGGCCGGACTGCTCGGCGACCGGTTCGGGCGGCGCCTGATGCTCATGACCGGACTCGGCGTCTTCCTGGCCGGGTCCCTGACCGGCGCGCTGGCCGACGACGTCCCGGCCGTGATCGCCGCCCGTGCGGTGATGGGCGTCGGCGGCGCCCTGGTCATGCCGCTCGCCCTGTCCGTGCTGCCCTCCCTGTTCGGGCCCGAGGAGCGCACCAAGGCCGTCGGCGTCATCTCGGCCGCCTCCGCGCTCGGTCTGCCGCTCGGGCCGATCATCGGGGGCTGGCTGCTCGACCACTTCTGGTGGGGCTCGGTCTTCCTGATCAACGTGCCGATGGCCGCCCTGTCCATCGCCGCCTGCGTCTTCCTGCTCCCGGAGACCCGCGACCCGGCCTCCCCCAAGGTGGACGTCCTGTCCACGGCGCTCACCGCGACCGGCCTCGGCGCACTGGTCTACGCGATCATCGAGGCGCCCGACCGCGGCTGGGGTGACCCGCTCGTGGTGGGCGTGTTCGCGGTGGCCGCGGCCCTGCTGGCCGGGCTGGTCGTACGGGAGCGGCGCGAGGCTCGGCCGATGCTCGACATGGCGCTGCTGGGCCGGCGCGGATTCCTGCTCAACACCGGCGCCGCCACCCTGGTGATGTTCGTGCTGTCCGGCCTGATGTTCGTCCTGCCGCCGTACCTCCAGGCCGTCCTCGGGCACGACGCCCTCGGCACCGGTCTGCGGCTGCTGCCCATGATGGGCGGGCTGCTGATCGCGGCGAAGGGCGCGCAGCCGGTCGTCGCCCGGTTCGGTTCACGGGCCGTGGTCACCGCGGGCCTGGTGGTGCTCGCCTTCGCCGCGCTGCTGGGCAGCCGTACGACGGCCGGCTCCGGCTACGGCTTCACCGCGCTGTGGCTGTCCGTGGCGGGCGTCGGCTTCGGCTTCTGCGTCGTACCGGCCATGGACGGGGCGCTGGCCGCGCTGCCCGCCGACCGGGCCGGCAGCGGCTCCGGGCTGATGATGACGCTGCGCCAGGTCGGCGGCGCCATCGGCATCGCACTGCTGGGCAGCCTGCTGGCGGGCGCCTTCCGGGACCGGCTGGACGTCACCGGGCTGCCCGGCGACGCGGCGCACACGGCCGGGGAGTCCGTGGTCGCCGCGCACCTGGTCGCCGCCCGGACCGGCTCGGCGCGCCTGGCGGCCTCCGCCGACGCCTCCTATGTGCACGGCATGGGCCTGGTGCTGCTGGTGTGCGCGGTGGCGGCCCTGGTGGCCGCGCTGCTGGCGGCGGCCTTCCTGCCGAACACCCCGGCCGCGCCGTCGGCCGGTGCGCGCGAGCCCGAGAGCGGGCCGGACAGCGGACCGGGCAACGGTCCGGGCAACGGTCCGGGCAACGGTCCGGAGAACGGGCAGAGCGCCGGGGAGGGCGCCGGGCAGGACAGCGGGCAGGGCGCCGGGCAGGGCGAGGCTCCGGTCATGGTCAGGCCACGGGCGGATGCCGGACAATGACTGCATGACGGCCGCACGCAGCACGCCCCCCGCCGAGCGCCCCGCGCTCGGCCTGAGGGAACGGAAGAAGATCAAGACCCGGGAGGCGATCCGCGCGGCGACGTACGCGCTGATCCAGGAACAGGGGTACGACGCCACCACGATCGAGCAGATCGCCGAGCGCGCCGAGGTCTCGCCGTCGACCGTCTTCCGGTACTTCCCCACCAAGGAGGACATCGTCCTCACCGACGAGTACGACACCACCATGCTCGACGAGCTGCGGATGCGGCCCCCGGACGAGCCGTGGACGGACTCGCTGCGGCACGTGCTGCACCGGGCGCTGGACCTCGGGATGACCGAGGACCCGGAGGTGACCCGGCTGCGGACCCGGCTGGGCGTCGAGGTGCCGGCGGTCCGCTCGCGGATGATGGAGAGCATGTCGGCCACCGGCCGGCTGCTGCGCCAGGCCATCGGCGAGCGCACCGGCCTCGACCCCGACGGCCTGGAGGTGCGGGTCTACGCCATGTCCCTCATCGGCGGCCTGATGGAGGTCTACATGTACTGGGCGGAGCACGGCCACCAGGGCGAGCTGTCGGACCTCGCGGACCGGGCCCTGGACATCCTGGGCCGCGGCCTGCCCACGGCAAAACCCTGAGGCCCCCGCCCCTCCCGCGTGACATCCTGACCGGGTGAACGGTCCTGAGATCCAGGTGGACTTCGCCCCCGGCCTGCACCTGTTCGTCCCGCACACCCGGCGCCGGGGCGCCACCCCGGTGCCCACCGACGGCGTCTCCACCCTCGGCCACGTCGTGGAGTCCCTCGGGGTGCCGCTGACCGAGGTGGGCGCGCTGGTGGTGGACGGCCGCGAGGTACCGGTCTCGCACGTCCCGCGCGCGGCCGAGACCGTACGGGTGCACGCGGTGGACCGCCCCCAGCACGTCCCCGGCGCCCCGCTGCGCTTCCTGCTGGACGTGCACCTCGGCACCCTCGCCCGCCGGCTGCGCCTGCTCGGCGTCGACACGGCGTACGAGTCCACCGACATCGGCGACCCGGCGCTCGCCGCCCGCTCGGCGGCCGAGAAGCGGGTGATGCTCAGCCGCGACCGCGGTCTGCTGCGCCGCCGCGAACTGTGGGCGGGCGCCTACGTCTACAGCACCCGCCCCGAGGAGCAACTGCGCGACGTCCTCGACCGCTTCCGGCCCGAGCTGCGCCCCTGGACCCGCTGCACCGCCTGCAACGGGCTGCTGCGCGAGGCCACCAAGGAGGAGGTCGCCGACCGGCTCGAGCAGGGCACGCACCGCACGTACGACGTCTTCGCCCAGTGCCGCGACTGCGGTCGCGCCTACTGGAAGGGCGCCCACCACGAGAAGCTGGAGGCGATCGTGCGGCACGCCCTCGACGGCTCGGCGGACCGCGGCTGACGGCCCACCCCCACCGCCCGGCGCACCGGGGCCGACCGCCCGCCCCCGACGGCCGGCGGGCCACGGCCGGCCGCGCGTCGGTCGCCGTCCCCGCCGCGGCCGCGGCTGGACGGCTCAGCCGCTCAGCGCCGCGCGCAGCCGCTCGGGGTCGGTCGTCGGGGCGTCGCACGTGAAGTCACGGCACACGTAGGCGGTCGGCGCCCCCTGCACGAGGGGGCGGTCGGTGAGCAGCGGGAACTCGTCGCTGCCCGCGGTGCCGTAGGCGACGACGGCGCCGGGCGCGGTGCCCAGCAGGGCGGTGCGGTGCAGGGTCCTGGCGGCCTCGTCGGTGAGCGACTCGCCCACCACCGCGACCTCGCGCGGGCCGTCCAGCGCGGCCTCGGCGACGGCCAGCCCCCAGCCGATGAAGCGCGGGACGCGCGGCCCGAGCGCCCGCACCACGCCCAGCGCCTTCTCGGCGGCGGTGCGATGGGGCTCGGAACCGGTGTGGGCCGCGTAGGCGAGCAGCGCGCCGGCCGCCGCCGACCAGCCGGAGGGAGCGGCGTTGTCGGTGGGGTCCTGGGGCCGGCGGATGAGGCGCTCGGCGTCGGCGGCCGTGTCGTACAGCGCGCCCGACTCCGGGTCGGTGAACCGGGTGAGCACATGGCCGAGGAGCAGCCCGGCGAAGTCCAGCCAGACGCCCTCGCCGGTGACGGACGCCAGGGCGAGGAAGCCCTCGGCGACATCGGCGTAGTCCTCCAGCACACCCGCGTTGGCGCCGGCGCGGCCGTCCCGGCTGGTGCGGGTCAGCCCGGCGTGCTCGTCCATGTGCAGCCGTACCAGGAGGTCGGCGGCGGCCGTCGCGGCCTCCACCAGGTCGGGGCGGTCGAAGTAGGCGCCGGTCTCGGCGAGCGCGGCGACGGCCAGCCCGTTCCAGGCGGCGACGACCTTGTCGTCCCGGCCCGGGGCGGGCCGCCCGCACCGCGCCTCGAACAGCCTGCGCCGCACCGACTCGATCCGGTCCGCGTCGAACACGACGTCCTGCCGCGGGAGTTGCAGCACGGAGGCGCCCTGTTCGAAGGTGCCCTCCTCGGTCACGCCGAAGTACCGGGCGGCGAGTTCGGCGTCCTGCTCGCCGAGGACCTCCCTGAGCTGGTCCGGAGTCCAGACGTAGTAGGCGCCCTCGGCATGGCGGCCGCCGCCGCCCGGCGTCGCCTCCTCGCTGTCCGCGTCCAGCGCGGAGGCGAAACCGCCCTCGCGCGTGCGCAGTTCACGCACCATGAAGTCGGCGGTCTCCAGCGCGACCCGGCGGGCGAGGGCGGAACCCGTGGCACGCCACAGGTGGGCGTAGACCCGGCACAGCAGGGCGTTGTCGTACAGCATCTTCTCGAAGTGCGGCACCACCCAGTCGCGGTCGACGGAGTAGCGCGCGAAGCCGCCGCCGAGCTGGTCGTAGATGCCGCCGCGGGCCATGCGCTCGCAGGTGTCCCGCGCCATCTCCAGGGCGCCCTCGGAGCCGGTGCGGGCGTGGTGCCGCAGCAGGAACTCGATCACCATGGACGGCGGGAACTTGGGCGCCGCGCCGAATCCGCCGCGCTGCGCGTCGTACTCGCGGGTCAGCCCGAGCAGCGCCTGCGCCAGCTCCTCCTCGCCCGGGGGCCGCGTGCCGCCGAAGTCGATCTCCCGCTGGGCGAGGTCGCGCACGATCTTCCCGGCGACGTCGGCGACCTCCTCCCGGCGGGTCTCCCAGGCGTGCCGGACCCCTTCCAGCACCTGCCGGAAGGAGGGCATGCCGTGCCGGGGCACGGGCGGGAAGTACGTGCCGAAGTAGAACGGCTCGGCCTCGGGCGTCAGGAACACGGTCATCGGCCACCCGCCCTGCCCGGTGGCCGCCTGCACGGCCTCCATGTAGACGGCGTCGACGTCGGGGCGCTCCTCGCGGTCCACCTTGACGCTGACGAAGTGGTCGTTGAGGAAGCCGGCGGTGGCCGGGTCCTCGAAGGACTCGTGCGCCATGACGTGACACCAGTGACAGGCGCTGTAGCCGACGCTCAAGAACACGGGGACGTCGCGCCGCCGGGCTTCTTCGAACGCGCCGGCCTCCCACGGCCACCAGTCGACGGGGTTGTCCGCGTGCTGGAGGAGGTACGGGGACGTGGCCTGGGCAAGTCGATTGGACATACCCCCATCCTTGCGCACCCGCCGACGCCCGCCCATGCGCCACGGGGCAGCGTATGCACCGGGCCGGGCCGAACCGCCGAGCCGTCCTGCTCGCCGTCGCTCAGCGGGCCGGGGCCGGGTCGGCGCGGGTCACGCGCGCACGGCCGGTGTACTCCCGGCGGTCGGTAGCTAGCTAGCGGATCCGCCGGCCCCACCTCCAGCAGTGCGCGCTGCACGGACAGCTCGCCGCGCACGGCACCGCGGCGCGGGCCGCCGTGACCACCACTGCGGCGGCGCCCCGCCGTCCGTGTCCTCGCCGCGGCCCGCACGGCGGTTGATCGTCGCCCTCTCGCGTTCACGCCCGGCCCGAAGGACACTGAGGGGCAACGCCAGTTGCCGCCGGAGGGGGACGGGACATGCGGGACATCCATCGGGCGGAGGCCGAGCGGCTGCTGACCCGGGCCGTGGAGGAGGAGGTCCGGCGCTCGGGCGGCCGGGTGGACGGCGCGGTACTGCTGTCCCGGGCGCGCGGCGCCATGGACACCCTCGCCCGGCCCGCCGCGGAGGAGTACGAGGCCTACGTCCGCGCCCTGGACGAGGCGGCGGCCGGGCAGCTCGGCTTCGCCCAGCGCTACGCGCGCGCCGGTGCGGGAACCTCCCTGCTGGTGGCGGGGGTTGCCGCCGTCGCCGCCGCGGTCGCGGACGTGGCGCTGGGCACGGACGCGGGCACCGCCGTCGGCGCGGGCGTCACCGCGGGGGTCGTCGGCGCGGCGGCCACCGTGGTGAAGGTGACCGCCGCGCACCTTCCCGCGGCCCACCACCGCGCCGGCGCGGCCGGGCAGCCCGGCGGCGTGGAACAGTTGCGCCTGGAGTGGCTGACGGCACTGGAGGTGCGCGGCATCCGCCCGTTCCTGGACCAGCAGCGCCTGCTCAGCGCGGCGGCCGCACCGAAGAAGTCCGCTCCCCTGCTGCGCGGCACGGACAAGAGCGCGGCGGCCCGCCGGCGCAGTGTGCTGGAGCAGTCCTTCGGGCAACTGCCCGATCCGGACGGCGCGTTCGCGGGGCGGCGGCAGGAGCTGGCGCGGATCCGGCAGTGGGTGCAGGCGGCCCGCGCCAGCACCCGGACCCGGCCCACGGTCGTCGTGCTGCACGGGGCGCCCGGCTCCGGGCGCACCACCCTCGCGGTACGGGCGGCGCACGATCTGAGGGACCAGTTCCGCGGCGCGGTCGTGGTGGACCTGCGCGGCGACAGTCCCCAGGAGCCGCCGCTGCCCACCCGGGACGCGCTGCTGCACCTGCTGAACCGGCTGGGCGCGCCCCGCGAGCAGCTGCTGTTCCGCGAGCGTTCCTCCGCCGACCAGCAGCTCAAGCGGCTGGGCGAGCTGTACCACCAGCATCTGAGCGGTCTGCCGGTCACCATCGTGCTGGACGACGCCTCGGACCCCGGCCAGGTGCGCGCCCTGGTGCCCGAGCGGTCCGACAGCCTGGTGCTGGTGACCGCCCGCGAGCCGCTCGAGCTGCCCGCCGACCTGCCGGCCTGGGTGCATCAGCTGCCGGTGGAGGCGCTGGAGCCGGCGGGCGCGGAGGAGCTGCTCGGCGCGGTCGCGCAGGAGCGGTCCGAGCCGTACGACGCGCAGTCGGCGGACCGGATCCGGGAGCTGTGCGGCGGGCTGCCGCTGGCGCTGCGCGTCGCGGGCTCCTCGCTCGGGCCGCGCTCGCCGCGCGCGCTGGCCGCGGACCTGGCGGCGTACGGGCCGGTGGAGCCGGTGGAAAGGGCGCTGTGGCTGCGCTACACCGACCAGTCGGAGCAGGCCCGGCGGCTGCTGCGGCGGCTGGCGCTGGCCGGGCGCGCCTCGCTGGGCACCGCGGCGGCGGCCGCGCTGCTGGCCACGGACGAGGCCGAGGCCGGCCGGCATCTGGTGGCGCTCGCCGGGGCGGGCCTGATCGACCACGTGCGCGGCAACCGGTACCGGATGCACGACCTGGTGCGCGCCTTCGCGGGCGCCCGGCTGCTGGACGAGGAGGACCCCGCCGAGCGCGCGGCGGCGCAGGAACGGCTGATCGTGAACTACGCCGAGCTGGCCGACTCGGTGCTGCGGCTGGTCGACGGCAACAACTCCACCCGCTCCGACCGTTTCAGCCCGCACGGCTTCACCTCGCTGGACGAGGCGCTGCGCTGGCTGGACGACGAGTCGAGCTTCATCACGGCGGCGCTGCGGCACGCCGAGGGCGTCGACCAGGCGGCCGTGCTCAATCTGCTGGGCGCGCTGTGCGACTACTGCCTGCTGCGCGGCGACCTGTACCGGCTGGGTGAGATCAGCGAGCTGACCCAGGCCGTGGACCAGGGGCTGCTGGTGCGGTCGGTGCAGTGGCGCACCGGTATCGCGGCCCGGCAGCTGGGCGAGCTGGACAAGGCGCGTACGACGCTGACGACGGTGGTCGACCTGTACCGGGAGGCGCACCATGACGCGGGCGCCGCCCGCGCCCTGAACTCGCTCGGCATCACCCTGCACCACCAGGGCAATCTCCCGGAGGCGGCGGCCAGGCTGCGGGAGGCCCTGCAGCTGCAGTCGGTGCCCGAGCTGGAGACCGACCGGGCCTGGACGATGCACGCGCTGGCGGCGGTGGAGCGGGACCGGGGCCGTCCGGCGGAGGCCCTGGAGCTGCTGACGGGCTCGCTGGTCCTGCACCGCAAGGGCGGCTCGGTGCACGGCGAGGCGTGGGCGCACTTCCAGCTGGGGCAGCTGGCGCTGCGGATGGGGGACGTGGAGCGCGCGGAGGCCGATCTGCGGCAGGCCCTGGAGCGCTACGGCCGCACCCGGGACGCCCGTGGCGAGGCGTGGGCGCTGACCCAGCTGGCGCGGGCGCGGCTGGTGGCCGGTGACGCCTCGGAGGCGGCCGAGGCGCTGCGCCGGGCGGCGGCGCGGCACCGGGAGAACGAGGACGCGCGCGGCGAGGCGTGGACGCTGTACCACCTGGGCCAGGCGCTGGAGGAGACCGGCGGGCTGGACCCGGCGGTGCGGGAGCTGGAGCGGGCCCGCACGATGTTCTCCCGGATCCGGGACGTGTACGGCCTGGCCTGCGCCCGGCACCACTCGGCGCGGGTCACCCGGGACCAGCGGGCGGCGCAGACGGGGTCGCTGCGCAACTCCGGTTTCGCCCGTCAGCTCCTGGTGGACGCCCGCGCCGACTTCCAGCGGATCGGGGTGGAGCACGGCGAGGCGTGGACCTGCCTGGAGCTGGCCGTGGTGGACGCGGGCAACGCGCGCACCCAGCAGGCGCTCGCCCTGTGCGACGAGGCGCTGGCCCTGTTCGCCTCGTACGGCGACCGCCGCGGCGAGGACTGGGCGCGCTTCCTGCGCTGCACCCTGCTGCCGTACGCGGCCGCCGGCGGGGTGGAGGTGGGCACGGCGGTGGCCCAGGAGGAGCTGGCCCGGCTCGCCCGTGACGGCCACCCGCTGCGGGACGGCAAGCTCGAGGGGTACCTCGGCGCCTACCGGCTGCTGCTGGAACGCGGCGTCCAGCTGGAGGCGGGCTGGCAGGGCTGGCGGCTCGGCATGATCCCGGACCGCCAGGCCCGGGAGGTCATGGGCGTGCCGGTCCCGGCCCGCCAGTAGCCGTCGCCCGTACGCCGGACGCCCGTGGGCCGGGGCGCCCGTGGGCCGGGGCACCTGTGGGCCGGGGCACCTGTGGGCCGGGGCCGGACGGGCCGGCCCCGGCGGGGGTGCCGGTCAGACCTGCCGCGGCCCGGCCTCGGTGGACGCGGGGGTGGTGCCCGCCTCGGGCTCGGGGGGCTCCTTGAAGTCCACCCTGCCCATGTGGCGGTTCATCGACTTCATCAGGGCCCACACGGCCAGGGCCATCGCCGCGAAGACGATGAAGCCGAGCACGCCGGGGGTCACCTTCTTCTGGTCGACCTCCGCGAGAGGGACGAGGTGCGTCATTGCCAGGCTCACGCTTGCGCTCATGTCAGGCATTGTCCCTCAGTGCTGTCGTACGCCGGCAAAGAGGTCGTCCTCGGGGAGCGAGGTGTCCACGAGGGACTTGGCGAGCTCGTACTCCTCCGTGGGCCAGACCTCCTTCTGGACCTCCATCGGCACCCGGAACCAGCCCCCGTCGGGGTCGATCTGGGTGGCGTGCGCGATCAGCGCCTTGTCGCGGATCTCGAAGAAGTCGGCGCAGGGGACGTGCGTGGTGAGCGTGCGGTCCTTGTGGCCGGACTTGTTCCACCGCTCGAGCCACTCGCCGTAGGGGGACTCCAGGCCGCGGTCCAGCAGCGCCTTGTGCAGCGCCTCGGTGCGGGGCCGGTTGAAGCCCTGGTTGTAGTACAGCTTCAGCGGCTGGTACGCCGGGCCGTACTCGTCCTCCGGGTACTTCTCGGTGTCCGCCGCGCCCTCGAAGGCCACCATCGAGATCTTGTGGGTCATGATGTGGTCGGGGTGCGGGTAGCCGCCGTTCTCGTCGTAGGTGGTGATCACCTGGGGGCGGAAGGCGCGGATCCTGCGCACCAGCTCCCCGGCCGCCTTGTCGACGTCCTCCAGGGCGAAGCAGCCCTCGGGCAGCGGTGGCAGCGGGTCGCCCTCGGGCAGCCCGGAGTCGACGAAGCCGAGCCACTCCTGCTTCACACCGAGGATCTCGCGGGCCTCGTCCATCTCCTTCTTGCGCACCTCGTGGATGTGCTCCTCGACGTACTTGTCGCCCTGGAGCTTGGGGTTGAGGATGGAGCCGCGCTCTCCGCCCGTGCAGGTCACGACCAGCACGTCCACCCCCTCGGACACGTACTTCGCCATGGTGGCCGCGCCCTTGCTCGACTCGTCGTCGGGGTGCGCGTGCACGGCCATCAGTCGCAGCTGGTCAGTCAAGGCTCAGTCCTCATGGTCAACTCGGTGCCCGGTGTCGGCGGGCTCTCATCGGGTGCCGCCCCGAGGGGACGTCGTCCCGGGGCGGCGGTCGGACGGCATGCGGGGGCTTCTATAGTGACCGAATCGGGGGGCGAATAATTCCGGGGCCCCGGCTCCGTAGCCCCCGTGGGACCCGGTCCCGCAGCTGCCCGAGAGGACGATCATGAGTACGGCGAGCACCCGGCTGCCCGAGGGCCGCTACGGCCGCTCCGCGGACGAGCGCGCCGACCGCAGGCTCAGGACCGCCGCCTTCGTGCTGGGCGCCCTGCTGCTCGGCCTGGTCGGCTACTTCGCCTACTACTACGTCGGGCAGAACGAGATCAGCGGCCAGGTGATCACCTTCCAGGCGTCGGACGACGCCGTGCGCATCCATCTGGAGGTCCGCAAGGACGCCGACGCCCACGGCTACTGCACGCTGCGTTCGCAGGCCGCGGACGGCGACGAGGTGGGCCGGGCCGACTTCCGTTTCGACCAGCGCGCCACGCGGATCGACAAGGTCCTCACGCTGCGTACGACATCGCGGGGGACGACGGCCGAGCTCGTGGGCTGCCACGCGGACTGACGCTGTGGCGTCATCCGGAATACGTAGGGGCTGACCTGCGTTGACGTAAGTCTCACGGCTTATGTCCTCCCCTCGCGGGCCCTGAATTGTTAGGCTCGTGGTTTCGCCCTTCCGTGAGGGAACATTCTTCTGGGTAGGGCGATGCTTTGTATTCCCAGTACCGACGAGGAGCACCTGTGACCCAGACCAGCGAGAACGTCACCTGGCTGACCCAGGAGGCGTACAACAAGCTCAAGGACGAGCTTGAGTACCTTACTGGTCCTGCGCGCACGGAGATCGCCGCCAAGATCGCGGCCGCGCGCGAGGAGGGCGACCTGCGCGAGAACGGCGGGTACCACGCGGCCAAGGAGGAGCAGGGCAAGCAGGAGCTCCGTGTGCGCCAGCTGACCCAGCTGCTCGAGAACGCCCAGGTCGGCGAGGCTCCGGCGTCCGCCGACGGGGCCGTGGCGCCCGGCATGGTCGTGACGATCGCCTTCGACGGTGACGAGGACGACACGCTGACCTTCCTGCTGGCCTCGCGCGAGTACGCCAGTGCCGACATCGAGACCTACTCGCCGCAGTCCCCGCTGGGCTCCGGTGTGATCGGGCACAAGGTCGGCGAGGACGCGGAGTACGAACTGCCGAACGGCAAGAAGGCCTCGGTGAAGATCCTCAAGGCCGAGCCCTACACGGGCTGAGCCCCTTCCCCTCTCTGCCGCGGAAGCCCCCGGCGCCTTCGAAGGCGCCGGGGGCTTCGCCGTGCCCGCGGGACCGGTGGGGCCCCGGGTCAGCGGGTCGGCCCGTCCGCCGTGTGCGGCTCAGGCCGCGGCCGAGCGGTACTTGCGCACCGCCAGGGTCCGGAACACCAGGATGATCAGGGCCGAGTAGATCAGCGACGCCCACACCGGGTGCTGCATGGGCCAGGCGCTGGACTGCGACTGTCCCGGGTTGGCGAACAGCACACGGCACGCCTGGACGGTGGCGCTGAACGGGTTCCACTCCGCGATGTGCCGCAGCCACGGCGTCATGTTGCTGGAGTCCACGAAGGCGTTGGAGATGAAGGTCACCGGGAACAGCCAGATGAGCCCGCCGGAGGTGGCCGCCTCCGGGGTGCGCACGGACAGGCCGATCAGGGCGCCGATCCAGGTGAAGGCGTACCCGAGCAGGAGCAGCAGGCCGAAGGCGGCCAGCACCCGGCCGGCGTTGGTGTCGCCGTCGGAGCCGACGCGCCAGCCGACCAGCAGGGCTACGACGGCGAGGACGAACAGGGTCAGCGCCGTCTGCACCAGGTCCGCGAAGGTGCGCCCGGTGAGCACCGCCCCGCGTGCCATGGGCAGGGAGCGGAAGCGGTCGATGAGGCCCTTGTGCATGTCGTCGGCGATGCCCGCACCGGAGCTGGCCGTGGCGAAGGTGACGGTCTGCGCGAAGATGCCGGCCATCAGGAAGTTCTTGTAGGCGGTGGCGTCGGTGGTGTCGCCGATCCGCATGGAGCCGCCGAACACGTAGGTGAACAGCACCACGAACATGATGGGCTGGATCAGCCCGAAGATCACCATCTCGGGGATCCGGGACATGCGGATCAGATTGCGCTGGGCGACGACCAGCGAGTCGCGGACGGACTGCGTCACGGCGTTGCCGGACGGCGTGGTGCGGGCGGTGTCGGTGGTGGCGCTCACTTGGCGGTCTCCTTCTTGCGCCTGCGGTCCTTGGCGTCGGCGCCCTTCGCGCCCTGGGCGCCGTTCGCGCCGTTCGCGCCGTTCTCCTCGGTGGCGGTCTCGGCCAGGTGGCCGGTCAGGGAGAGGAACACGTCGTCGAGGGTCGGGCGGCGCAGTCCGATGTCGTCGATCTCGATGCCCCGGGAGTCCAGCTCGCGGATGACCTCGGCCAGCAGCTTCGCGCCGCCGGTGACGGGCACGGTGAGCTTGCGGGTGTGCTCCTCGACGGTGGTGTCGCCCTTCCCGAAGCCGCGCAGGACCTCGGAGGCCGTGGCGATGTGCTCGCGCTCGTGCACGACGACCTCGACGCGCTCGCCGCCGGTGCGGGCCTTGAGCTGGTCGGAGGTGCCGCGGGCGATCACCCGGCCGTGGTCGACCACCGCGATCTCGTGCGCGAGGTGGTCGGCCTCCTCCAGGTACTGGGTGGTCAGCAGCAGGGTCGTACCGCCGGAGACGAGCTGCTTGATGACCTCCCACAGCTGCTGGCGGTTGCGCGGGTCGAGGCCGGTGGTCGGCTCGTCCATGAACATCACCGGCGGGGACACCACCAGCGCGGCCGCCAGGTCGAGCCGGCGGCGCATGCCGCCGGAGTAGGTCTTCGCGGGCCGGTCGGCGGCCTCGGTGAGGTGGAACTGCTCCAGCAGTTCCACGGCCCGGGCCTTGGCGGCGGCGGATCTCATCTGGTACAGCCGGCCGACCATCTGGAGGTTCTCCCGGCCGGTCAGGTATTCGTCGACGGCGGCGAACTGGCCGGACAGGCCGATCGACCGGCGCACCTGGTCGGGCTGCCGGAGCACGTCCAGCCCGGCGACGACGGCCTTGCCGCTGTCGGGCCGCAGCAAGGTGGTCAGACAGCGGACGGCGGTGGTCTTGCCCGCGCCGTTCGGCCCGAGCAGACCCAGCACCGTGCCCTCGGGGACATCGAGGTCGACGCCGTCCAGAGCCCTTACGTCACCGAAGGTTTTCACCAGGCCTTCGGCATAGATGGCGCCTGGCATATGAGTCTCCACGTCATCGGGGATGGTCGGAGTGGGGGATGGCCGGAAAAGCCTAGGTACTCGCGGGCCGCGGCGCCCGGGATTTTCGGTGCCGGGCAGGGCGGCGCGCGAGCCACACCGTATCGCGATGTATCGCGTGTCTCAAGGGGTTTGCCCGAACGAGTGACACGGATGGTCCGGCCCGGCCCGGGCAGGACACGCCCCGCCAGGTCCGGCCCCGCCCCCGGGCCCGTCCCCCGGTGTCCGCGGCCGTCCCGGCGGCTCAGGCGGCTCCGGCCGGGCTTCGACCGGGCTCGGCCGGGCTTCGGCCAATGACCGTGGATCAGTCGATGACCGTGTAACCGGACTCGCGCAGCGCCCGGCCGACCTCGGCGCAGTGCGCGGGGCCCTTCGTCTCCAGGTGCAGTTCCACCTCCGCCTCGGTCAGCCCGAGCCGGGGATCGGTCCGCACATGGCTGACGTCGAGGACGTTGGCGTCGGCCACCGACAGCACGCCGAGCAGGGTCGCCAGCGCGCCCGGCCGGTCCGTCAGGCGCAGCCGCACGGCCAGGTAGCGGCCCTGCGCGGCCATGCCGTGGCGCAGCACGCGCTGCAGCAGCACCGGGTCGACGTTGCCGCCGGACAGCACGGCGACGACCGGGCCCCGCAGGCCCTCGTGCCCGCTCATCAGCGCGGCGACCGGGCTCGCGCCGGCCGGCTCGACGACCAGCTTGGCCCGCTCCAGGCACAGCAGGAGCGCGGCGGACAGCTCGTCCTCGCCGACCGTGCGCACCTCGTCCACCAGCTCCCGGACGATCCCGAACGGCACGTCGCCGGGCCGTCCGACCTTGATGCCGTCGGCCATGGTGGCCGGGCTCTCGATCGCCACCGGGCGCCCGGCCGCCAGCGAGGGCGGGTACGCCGCCGAGCCGGCCGCCTGCACGCCGACGATGCGCACGTCGGGGCGCACCCCCTTGACCGCGACCGCGATGCCGGCCGCGAGTCCGCCGCCGCCGATGCCGACGACGACCGTGCGCACCTCCGGGCACTGCTCCAGGATCTCCAGACCGACCGTGCCCTGGCCCGCGATCACGTCCGGGTGGTCGAAGGGGTGGATGAACACCGCGCCGGTCTCGGCCGCGTACTCCTGCGCGGCGGCCAGCGTCTCGTCGACGACCTGGCCGTGCAGGCGTACCTCGGCGCCGTAGTCGCGGGTGGCGCTGATCTTCGGCAGCGGGGCGCCCTTCGGCATGAAGACGGTGGAGCGCACGCCGAGCAGCGACGAGGCGAGGGCGACGCCCTGCGCGTGGTTGCCGGCGCTCGCGGCCACCACCCCCGCGGCCCGCTCCTCGGGCAGCAGCCCGGCGATGCGGACGTAGGCGCCGCGCAGCTTGAACGAGCCCGTCCGCTGGAGGTTCTCGCACTTCAGGTGCACCGGCGTGCCCACCAGCTGGGACAGGTACCTGCTGCCCTCCATCGCGGTCGTCCGCGCGACTCCCGAGAGCATCTTCTGGGCGCCGCGCACGTCGTCGAGGGTGACCTGGCGCAGGGAGCGGGCGGTGCTGTGGCTCATGCGCCAAGTCTCGCAGTTCACGGCCGCCGGACGCGGCTGTGACCAAGCTCCGGGACCGGATTCCGCCGCGCCGGTACGGCCCGCGCCCCGGCCGCGTACCCTGTCCCCCAACCCAGCTGCCTTTCAGAAGTGAGCCCCCGGCCATGCCCACAACACCTGAAATGTCGATGGACATGACGACCGTCGGTGACACCGGTCTCCTCGACATCCTCCAGCACGAGGTGGCGGTGTTCGCCCGCCGTGCCGAACAGACCCGGCTCGGCGGCGTCGGGCAGGTGCGCAACTCCATGGACCGCGCCGCCTACCTGCTGCTCAACCGCCTCGACAAGGAGGGCCCGATGGGTGTCAAGGCGCTCGCCGCGAGCATGGGCATCGACTCCTCCACGGTCACCCGGCAGGTGGCCCCCCTCGTCGACACGGGCCTCGTCAAGCGGACCTCGCACCCGGAGGACGGGCGTGCCGTGGTGCTGCAGCTGTCCCCGCGCGGGCTGGCGCGGCTGGAGGAGGTGCGCCAGTCCAGGCGGCGCCTGATGGCGGAGCTGACCCGCGACTGGGAGCCGGCCGAGCGCGAGGTCTTCTGCTCCCTGCTCACCCGATTCAACCGCGCCCTCTCGGCCCGCCAGGCCGCTCAGGGCGTACTGGCGGCGGAGCCCCGCCAGGATTCGTAGCCGCCGGACCGCTCCCGGCACGGATACGTACTTGCCGGGCCGTTCCCGGCACGGATGCGCAGCCGCCGGGCCGTTCCCGGTGCGGATTCGTGCTGCCGGACCGTTCCCGGCACGGATGCGTGGCTGCTGGGCCGCTCCGGCGCCCGGGTGGCCGCACACCTCTTGACCGGCGGGGCGTGACCGGTCTCAGATGAGACCGGGTCTCGTCGCGTCCGGCCGTGCGTGGCGTACGCGTGAGGGGCCCGGTTTCCGAGGGTCGGCCTCTGCGGGAGGCGCGGTGCGAGAACGGCAGGCGTCCCGGGACGCCCGCCGGGCCCGGGAGTTCGAGTCGTTCGTCGCGGGCGCGGCCGGGCGGCTGCTGCATGCCGCCACGCTGCTCACCGCCGAGGCTCCCGGCGACAACCCCCGCGCGCGGCGGCTGCTGACCCTCGCCCTCGCGCACATGTACGCGTGCTGGGACGGGCTGCGCGGGGAGGACCCCTACGACCGGACCCGCCAGTACCTGGCCGGCCGGTACGCCAGGGAGGCGTGGCACCGGTACCGCGGCCCGGGCCGCGCCCGCCCCCGGCTGCCGGGCCCCCTGGCCGCCCTGGCGCCGCAGGAGCGGCTGGTCCTGGTCCTGCGGCTGTACGAGGGAGTCGCCGAGGAACAGGCGGCGGCGCTGCTCGGGCTGCCCGCGGAACGGGTCCGGGTCATCTGCGACCGGGCGGTCAGCGCCCTCACCCACGCGCCCGGCGGCCCCGCCCCCGTCGTGCGCGGCCCCGAGGTGGCCGCACCGTGACGCCCCGGGTGAGGACGAACGAGGGGAGGCGGCCGTGAACCGCGCGGAGAGCGAGGCGGCGGTACGGCGGATGCTGGAGCAGACGCCGCCGCAGGTGCCGCCGGAGCTGTATCCGGACGCGGTGCGGCGCGGGACACGGATGCTGCGCCGCCGTACGGCCACCCGCCGGGCCGGGTGGGTGCTCCTGTGGGCGGCGGCGGTGGCCTTCACGGTGTGGGCGCTGACCGTACGGCCCTGGGTGGAGCCGCCCTCGCAGACGACCCCGCCCGTGTCCGGCTGGTGAGGCCGCGGCCCGCCGCGCGGCCCCGCCCGGCGTCGGTCAGCCGAGGGCCTGCTGCAGGTCCTCCAGCAGGTCGTCGACGTTCTCGATGCCCACGGACAGGCGCACCAGGTCGCCCGGGACCTCGAGCGCGGAGCCGGCGGCGGAGGCGTGGGTCATCCGGCCGGGGTGCTCGATCAGGGACTCCACGCCGCCCAGGGACTCGCCGAGGGTGAACACCTTGGCGCGGTTGCAGACCTCGACGGCCGCCTCCTCGCCGCCCTGGACCCGGAAGGACACCATGCCGCCGAAGGCCCTCATCTGCTTGGCGGCGACCTCGTGACCGGGGTGGCCGGGCAGCCCCGGGTACAGGACGCTCGTCACGCGCGCGTGGCGGGTGAGCATCTCGGCGATCCGCCCGGCGTTCTCGCTGTGCCGCTCCATGCGCACGGCGAGGGTCTTGGTGCCGCGCAGCACCAGCCAGGAGTCGAAGGGCCCGGCGACCGCGCCCATGGCGTTCTGGTGGTACGCCAGCTCGTCGCCGAGGCCGGAGTCGCTCACCACCAGCGCGCCGCCGACGACGTCCGAGTGGCCGCCCATGTACTTGGTCAGCGAGTGCACGACGACGTCCGCGCCGAGCGCGAGCGGCTGCTGCAGGTACGGGGTGGCGAAGGTGTTGTCGACGACGAGCCGCGCGCCCGCGTCCCGGGCGACCTGGGCGACGGCGGCGATGTCGGTGATGCCGAGCAGCGGGTTGGAGGGGGTCTCCACCCAGACGACCTTGGTCTTCGGGGTGAGCGCGGCCCGTACGGCCGCCGGGTCGGAGGTGTCGGCGACCGACCACTCCACGCCCCAGCGGGAGACCACCTTGGCGAAGAGGCGGAACGTGCCGCCGTAGGCGTCGTTGGGGATGACCACGTGGTCGCCGGGGCTGAGCAGCGTGCGCAACAGGCAGTCCTCGGCCGCCAGTCCGGACGCGAACGCGAGGCCGCGGCGACCGCCCTCCAGGGCGGCGAGGTTCTCCTCCAGGGCGGTCCTGGTCGGGTTGGCGCTGCGGCTGTACTCGTAGCCGCCGCGCAGGCCGCCCACGCCGTCCTGCTTGTAGGTGGACACCTGGTAGATGGGCGGGACGACCGCACCGGTGAGGGGGTCGGCGGTGTTGCCCGCGTGAATCGCGAGCGTCTCGAAGTGCTGACTGATGTGCCTGTCGCTCATGGGCCCGAGGGTAGTGCGCCGGGGCCGCCGGTGCGGGACGCCGCGGTCACCGGTGCGGGACGCCGGGGCCGGGGCCGCCGTGCGCGGCCCGGCCCGCGGCCCGGCCCGCGGGGCGGACGGCGGGGCGGACGGCGGGGCGACGGCGGGGTTTTCCACAGGTGCGCGGCACCGGTTGGCCAAGTTCCGGCGTCGTCTGGTTCGCTTGTGGCATGGAGATTCTCTGGGTCCTGATGGCGCTGGTCATGCTGGGCTTCGTGCTGCTTCCGTTCCTCAGGCGCAGGCGGGGCGCGATCGAGCTGGTGCCGCCGGGGCACCCGGACGCCGCGGACCCGGCGAACTACGGGTTCGTCCGGGAGGAGGAGCTCGACATCCGCATGCCCGGGCCCGACCAGGACCTCATGGACGTCCTGGACCTGGTGCAGCGCACCCAGGACTACCGCGCGGCCTCCCAGCTCCTCGCGGGCACGGAGACGGAGGGCGAGCTGCGCTGGCAGCGGGTGCAGGCGTTCGCCGGCGCGGCGGCGCTGGAGCTCCAGCAGCGTCCGGGCGGGGTGCACGAGACGCCCGGCGGGCAGTGGCTGAGGGTGTGGCGGGCCGAGGCGCCCAAGGACGCGGGCGGCGCGGCGGTGCACGCCGAGTTCCTGGTGCAGCAGGCGTGGCGGACGTCCACGCCGGGGACGGACGAGTTCCGGATCATCATGGAGGAGGCGCGTCAGGCGTGCGGCCAGGCCGCGCTGCTGGCTCCGGGCGACCCCGTCCCGTACATCGTCGAGCTGGCGGTGGCGCGCGGACTGGGTGACTCCCAGGCGGAGTTCGAGAAGCTGTGGCTGAAGATCCTGGACCGGGCGCCGGCCCACATGGGGGCGCATCTGGCGGCCCTGCACTACTGGTGCGAGAAGTGGCACGGCTCGCGGAAGCTGGCGATGGAGTTCGCCGAGGCCGCGGCGGCCCGCGCGCCGCACGGTTCACTGCTGGCGGCCCTGCCCCTGTTCGCGGTCTTCGAGCACCTGCCCGAGGTGAACCTGGTCAGCGGCTTCTACCAGAGCGAGGTCGTCACCAAGGCGGTCCACGGGGCGCTGCACGCGGTGCACGCGGCCCGTCCCGACGATCCGGTGCTGCCGCACGTGCGCCACATGCTGGTCTTCTTCCTGGTCCGCTCCGAGCGCTGGGCGGAGGCCATGGACCAGCTGATACACGTCGACGGCCATGTCGGGGCCCTGCCCTGGACGCTGTCCGCGGACCCGGCGGCGGAGTTCGCCGTGCACCGCGCCCTGGCGGTCGCGGGCTACGAGGCGAACGGCGGCAGCCCGGCGACCCTGGCGGGCTGACCGGGCGCGGCGGGCCGCCGCGCCCGCTGCCGGACTCGCCGTGCCCGGCCGCCGGCGCCGACCGTCAGATCGTCGCCGTGTCGATGACGAAGCGGTAGCGGACGTCGCCGGCGACGACCCGCTCGTAGGCCTCGTTGATCCGGTCGGCGCTGATCAGCTCGATCTCGGCGCCGAGGCCGTGCTCGGCGCAGAAGTCCAGCATCTCCTGGGTCTCGGGGATGCCGCCGATGTTGGAGCTGGTCAGGCTGCGGCGGTTGCCGAAGACCGACGACAGGTCGATCGTGACCGGCTCCTCGGGCAGGCCCACGTTGACCATCGCGCCGCCGGTGCGCAGCAGGGACAGGTACGCGCCGAAGTCCAGCGGGGCCGAGACGGTGTTCAGGACGATGTCGAAGGTGCCGGCGAGGTCCTCGAAGGTCTTCGGGTCGTTGGTGGCGCGGTAGTCGTCGGCGCCCAGCTTGAGGCCGTCGTCCTTCTTGCGCAGGGTCTGCGACAGCACGGTGACCTCGGCGCCGAGGGCGTGGGCGATCTTGACGCCCATGTGGCCGAGGCCGCCGAGGCCCACCACGGCGACCTTCTTGCCCGGGCCGGCGTTCCAGTACCTCAGCGGGGAGTACGTCGTGATGCCGGCGCACAGCAGCGGCGCGGCCACGTCCAGCGGCAGGCCGTCGGGGATGCGGACGACGAAGTTCTCGTCGACCACGATCTTCTGCGAGTAGCCGCCGTAGGTGGGCTGCCCGTCCTTGCCCACGGCGTTGTACGTCCACACGGGGCGGCGCACGCAGAACTGCTGCAGGCCCGCCCGGCAGTTGTCGCACTCACGGCAGGAGTCGACCATGCAGCCGACGCCCACGCGGTCCCCGACGGCGTACTGGGTGACGCCCGGTCCCACCTCGGAGACCACGCCGGCGATCTCGTGGCCGGGGACCATCGGGAAGAGGGCCTTGCCCCAGCCCTCACGGGCCTGGTGGATGTCCGAGTGGCAGATGCCGGCGAACTTGATGTCGATCAGCACGTCGAACTCGCCGACCTCGCGGCGTTCGATGGTGGTGCGCTCCAGCGGAGCCTTGGCGGCGGGTGCGGCGTATGCGGCAACGGTGGTCATGCCGTGGTCTCCGGATTCCTTCGGCGTTCGTGGCGCGCCGGCCGGCCCATGGCGTGTGCCGGTGGCCGGGCGCGCCGGTGCGGGGTGTCGTTCTTCGGTGGTTGTCCGCGCCCGGTCCGGCCGGCGGCCGGGCGCTCTTCCAGCGTGCCCGCCACGGAGCGATTCACCCAGGTCACGCCTGTGCGTACGCTCGCTGTTCCTACCACTGGCAAGGTCAGCCTGCGCGGCGTACGACCGGGGATACTGGACATATGGACGAACTGCCCGAGGCCGGCGCGGGGCTGGACCGCCGTGCCGAGCTCAGCGAGTTCCTGCGCACCCGCAGGGCCCGGCTGCGGCCCGAGGACGTCGGCCTGACGCACTACGGACGGCAGCGCCGGGTCCCGGGACTGCGCCGCGAGGAGCTGGCCCAGCTCGCCGGGGTCTCGGTGGCGTACTACACGCGCCTGGAGCAGGGCAACGGGCGCAATGTCTCGGCGGAGATCCTGGACTCCATCGCCCGCGCGCTGCGGCTGAGCGACGCCGAGCACGCGCACCTGCTCCACCTGGTGCGGCCCAAGCACAAGAAGAAGCAGGCGGTGCGCACGCAGCAGGTGCGGTCGTCGCTGCGGCAGCTGCTGGACACCATGGACGGGGTCCCGGCCTATGTGGTGGGCCGGCGCGCCGAGGTGCTGGCGTGGAACCGGATGGCGGCCGCGGTCTTCGGCGACTGGTCCCGGATGCCGGCGCAGGAGCGGAACTGGGCGCGGATGGTGTTCCTGGACACCGCCTCCCAGGACCTGTTCGTCGACTGGGAGCAGAAGGCGATCGACGTCGTGTCCGCCCTGCGGCTGGAGGCCGGCTGCTACCCGGACGACCCCCGGCTGTCGGCGCTGGTGGGCGAGCTCTCGGTCAAGAGCGAGGACTTCCGCCGGCTGTGGGCCACCCACGACGTCAAGGAGCGCACGCACGGCCTGAAGCGGCTGCGCCATCCCCTGGTCGGTGAACTGGAGCTGCTGTACGAGTCGTTCCGGCTCGCGGGCGACGCCGACCAGTCCCTGGTCGTCTACCACGCCGAGCCCGGCTCCCCCTCGGCGGAGGCGCTGCGTCTGCTGGCCAGCTGGGGCGCCGACGCCACCCGGGCGGGCACGGGCACCGGCGGGGGCTGACCGCCGCACACACCGGTGCCGCCCCGAGGGGCGGCACCGGCGCGCAAGGGTGAGGGGGCGTCAGACGGCCGAGCCGGCCTTCCACTGCGCCCAGCTCATGTTCCAGCCGTTGAGACCGTTGTCCGGGGTGACGGTCCTGTCCCCGGTGTTGGAGACGACCACGACGTCACCGATCAGCGAGTGGCTGAAGAACCACGCGGCCGGCGTGCTCGGGTCGTTCGCACCCTTCTTGTCCCGCAGGCCGACACAGCCGTGGCTGGTGTTGACGTTGCCGAAGACGGACGGCGCGCCCCAGTAGTTGCCGTGGATGAACGTGCCGGACGTGGTCAGGCGCATGGCGTGCGGCACGTCCTTGATGTCGTACTCGCCCTTGCCGTCGTCGTCCTTGAAGCCGACGGTGGCACCGTTCATCCGGGTCTGGGTGAACTTCTCCGAGATGACCATCTGGCCCTGGTACGTGGTGTGGTCGGGGGCGCCCGCGGAGATCGGGATGGTCTTGACGGTCCGGCCGTCCTGCGTGACCTTCATCTGCTTGGTCTTCGCGTCGACGTAGGAGACCTGGTTGCGGCCGATGTGGAAGGTGACCGTCTTCTGCTGCACGCCGTACACGCCGCTCGCGCCCTCGACGCCGTCGAGGTTCAGCTTCAGCGTGACGGTGGAGTTCTCCTTCCAGTACTGCTCGGGCCGGAAGTCCAGGCGGTTGGCGCCGAACCAGTGGCCGACGACCTCCTGGCCGCTGGAGGAGGTGACGGTGATGCCCTTCTGGACGGCCGCCTTGTTGGTGATCGCCTTGTCGAAGTTGATCGAGACGGGCATGCCCACGCCGACCGTCTTGCCGTTGTCGGGGGTGAAGGAGCCGATGAAGCTGTGGGCCGGGGCGACCGTGGTGAAGGAGGCGTTCTCGTGGGCGGCGCGGCCCTTGGCGTCCGCGGCGGTGGCGGCGACCTTGTAGGTGGTGGCGCGCTCCAGCTGGACGGTGGGCTTCCAGCTCTTCTTGTCGGCGGATATCTGCCCGCTGACCGCCTTGCCGTCGGCCGTGGTCATGGTGACCTCGGTCAGGGTGCCCTTGGACACGGTGACGGTGGCGGAGTTGTTGATGGAGGCGTTGTCGGTGCCGTCCCCCGGCGTGATCTTGATCTGGGCCTGCGAGGACTCCTGGGCGGCGGCCTTGTCGGCCTTCGCCTGCGAGGTGTCGTCGCCGCCGCCGGCCGCGTCGCTGCTGCCGGAACAGGCCGAGAGCACCAGTACACCGCCGAGCAGTACGGACGCGGACATCAGGCGCCTGCGCCGCTTACTGTTCGTCATCACACGCTTCTCCATGATTGCCGAAACCCCAAACCCTCGTCCCCCGTCACGAATCATCAACGCTACGACCGTCTCGTCCCCCTCCCCATGGCGTTCGGGTGTGGGACTCACCACGTGCACCGGCTCCCGGGAGCCGCCCGCGCCGGGCCGTGCGGCCGGGTGCGGGCGGTGCGGATGCGGTGCTCGCGTCGGATGAGACGACGAAACCCCGGACGGCGGTTGCCGCCCGGGGCGGCGACGACCCGGGTGGCGTCAGCGGGGGTGCCGGCGGTACTCGGCGCCGTCCACTTCCCCGCCGTCCTCGGCTTCGTAGTCCTCGTCGACATCATCCTCGTCGAACTCCCAGTCCGGTGAGGCGGGGTCGTATCCGATGCGCTCGCTGGACCAGGACGCCTGTTGCAGCTCCACCCCCGGCACCTCGCTCACCAGTACGAACGGATCGACCAGGAACGCCAGGGCTTCCGCGGTGTCCTCCGTCACAGCACTCTCGGCGTGTACCCGCTCCTCGGCCGTCATGTCCCCCGCCGCCACGGATTCGGCGATACGGCGCAGGGCGGCCCGGGTGATGGCGTCCTCGTCGTCGACTTCCACGACGAGCTCGGCGCGAAGCCGCACAAAACGTGATGTCTCCGGTGTACTCATGCGGGGAGCGTACGGTTCAAACCTCCTGTGACTTTCCCGTGACCCGCGATTTTCACTAACATCGCCCCACACGGCCAATTCGCCAGCGCCACAAGGGGATCGATATTCCGTGTCAACCGCTCGCCGCACGTTGCTGACCGCCACCGCCGCGGGCACCCTGCTGGGCGCCCTGTGGTTCGTCCCCTCCGCGAACGCGACGGTGGACGCCCCGGCGAGAGCGGCCGGTTCGGCGCAGCGCACGGCCGAGGTCACGGAGCAGGGACGGGCGGCCACCACGGCCGAGCGGGCCGGCGGGGTGCGCGAACAGGGCCCGGACGCACGGGAAGGGGACCCGCGGGAGACGGCCGGGCAAGGTGCGGCCGGGCAGGATTCGGCAGTGCAGGACGCGGCCGGCGGGGCCCGGGCCGCCGGCGGGAGCGGCACCGAACTCGCCGACACCGGCAGCGTCGACACCACGCCCTACGTCGTCGGCGGCACGCTCTTCCTCGGGCTCGGCGCCGGGTTCGTGGTGTACTCGGTCCGCCGCGAACGTCTCGGCTTCTGACGCACCGGCACCGGACGGCCGCCGCCCGGACCTTGGGAGCCGGCCGCGTGCGACTCGACGGAACGGAAGGGGGCCCCGCCGGACGGCGGGGCCCCCTCCCGTCTCAGCGGCTCACCGCAGCGGGCCGGTGACGGTCTCGGCGGCCGCGACGAGCCGGCCCTCGCGCACGAAGGCCTCCGCGGCGGCGAGGTCGGGCGCCAGGAACCGGTCCGGACCGGGCCCCTGGACACCCGCCCCGCGCACGGCGTCGATGACCGCCCGGCTCGCCGGGGCCGGGGTGAGCCCCTCGCGCAGTTCGACGGCGCGCGTGGCGGCGTAGAGCTCGATGGCCAGGATCCGGGTCAGGTTGTCGACGGCGGTGCGCAGCTTGCGCGCGGCCGACCAGCCCATGGAGACGTGGTCCTCCTGCATCGCGGAGGACGGGATGGAGTCGGCGGACGCGGGCACGGCGAGCCGCTTCATCTCGCTGACCAGGGCGGCCTGCGTGTACTGGGCGATCATCAGCCCGGAGTCCACACCGGCGTCGTCGGCGAGGAACGGCGGCAGGCCGTGGCTGCGGTTCTTGTCCAGCAGCCGGTCGGTGCGGCGTTCGGCGATGGAGCCGAGGTCGGCGGCGGCGATGGCGAGGAAGTCCAGGACGTAGGCGACGGGGGCGCCGTGGAAGTTGCCGTTGGACTCCACCCGTCCGCCCCGCGGGCCGAACGCCCCTGACGGGTCGTCGGGCAGCACGACGGGGTTGTCGACGGCCGCGGCCAGCTCCCGCTCGGCGACCAGGCGGGCGTGCGCGAGGGTGTCCCGGCCGGCACCGGCGACCTGCGGGGCGCACCGCACCGAGTAGGCGTCCTGCACGCGCGGGGCGTCGTCCTGGTGGTGGCCGGTGAGCCCGGAGCCCTTCAGCACGGCCAGCATGTTGGCGGCGGAGGCGCCCTGGCCCGGGTGCGGGCGGATGGCGTGCAGCTCGGGCGCGAGCACCTTGTCCGTGCCGAGCAGCGCCTCCAGGCTGAGGGCGGCGGTGATGTCGGCGGACTTGTAGAGGGTGTCGAGGTCGGCGAGCGCCATGATCAGCATGCCGAGCATGCCGTCGGTGCCGTTGAGCAGCGCCAGGCCCTCCTTCTCGCGCAGCTCGACGGGGTGGATGCCGTGCTCGGCGAGCAGTTCCCCGGCGGGGCGTACGACGCCGTCCGGGCCCTCCGCGTCGCCCTCGCCCATCAGGGCGAGCGCGCAGTGGGAGAGCGGGGCGAGGTCGCCGGAGCAGCCGAGGGAGCCGTACTCGTGCACGACCGGGGTGATCCCGGCGTTGAGGACGTCGGCCATGGTCCGCGCGACCTCGGGGCGGACGCCGGTGTGCCCGGAGCAGAGGGTCTTCAGCCGGAGGAACATCAGCGCCCGCACCACCTCGCGCTCGACCCGCGGGCCCATGCCGGCGGCGTGCGAGCGGACGATGTTGCGCTGCAGCTGGGTGCGCAGCTCCTGGCCGATGTGCCGGGTCGCCAGGGCCCCGAAGCCGGTGCTGACGCCGTAGACGGGTTCGGGCTTGGCCGCGAGCGCGTCCACGATCTCCCGGGCCGCCGCGAGGGCCGCCACCGCCTCCCCGGAGAGCTCGACGCGTGCGCCGTCGCGCGCCACGGCGAGAACGTCGGACGCGGTGACACCCGACGTCCCCACCACCACAGTGTGCATATCCATATTCAGGAGCGTACGCAGTGAATGCGACGGTGTCACTAGTGGGGACCAGGAGTGACCCTTACCTCGCCCGCCGCGCCCGGCCCGGCGCTCCGTCAGGGCCTGGCGCCCCGTCAGGGCCTGCGGCCGCGGAAACGGCGCCGCTCCGGCCGGGACTGCGGGGCGGGCGGGGGCTCGTCGGCGAGGCGGACGACCGGGTCCTCGGGCCCTTCCCGGCCGGCGACGACCGGCTGGTCCGCGCGCAGGGCCTTCGCCCGGTACTGGGCGGCGTCGGCCAGCCGGAACAGCCGGCGGGCCGAGCGCACCGGCCCGATGGCGAACTCGGTGGAGGCGACCCCGCAGGACACGCCCTGCCCCAGCTCCAGCTCGGCCGCCCGCCGGCACAGCTCGCCGGCCGCCTTTTCCACCTCGTCGGCGGACGGCCCCACCGCGAGCAGGCAGAACTCGTCGCCGCCGAGCCGGGCCACCAGCGCGCCGGGCACCATGGCCCCGCACAGCGACAGCACCGAGCCGAACCGCTCGAGCAGCCGGTCGCCGACGGCGTGGCCATGGGTGTCGTTGACCTGCTTGAGCCCGTTCAGGTCGCACACCACGAGGCTGACCACGGCCCCGTCCCTGCGGTGCCGTTCGATCGCCTCCTCCAGCCGTACGTCGACGGCGCGGCGGTTGGCCAGTCCGGTGAGCGCGTCGGTGAAGGCCAGCCTGCGGGCCTCCTCGAGGCGCTCGGTCTGGGCCAGCCCGGCGGCGACCACGGCGGCCAGCACGGTGGCGAAGTCGGCGTCGGAGCGGTCGAAGAGGGCGGCGCCGGCCGCGCGGGCGACGTAGAGCTCGCCCCAGGCGCGCCCGTGCTGCACGATCGGCGCCACCACGCAGCAGCCGCGCCCACGCCGGCGCAGGGCCGCGACCCGCTGGTGGCAGTAGCCGGGCCGGCCGGCGGAGGGGCCCTCGGCGGTCTCCACCCAGGCGTCGGGCTCCCCGCCGGAGGCCCACCGCTCGTGCAGGAACTCGGTGATCTCCGGGAACTGGTGCACGGGGTAGGTCTCGTCCTCCGGGAACTCCTCCTCCTCGGGGGCGCGCTCGCCCACGTTCACCAGGACCCGCAGCCGGCCGCCCTCGCGCTCCCACACCGACAGCGCGGCGAAGTTCCCCTCCAGCGCCCGGCAGGCGCCGAGCGCCGCCGCGTGCCATGACTCGCGCGGGGTGTGCGCCGCGGCCATCCCCTGCGCCAGTGCCACGACGGCCGCGAGCCGCCTGTTCTCACCCATCACCCCAGGCTAGGGACATTCCGCTGGAACCGGGACATTGGTGGGCCCGACGGTGGACGAGCCTCCCGGCCCGGGCCCCGCGGGAAGGCGGCCGGGCCGGTGCTCAGCCGGTGCGGTCGCTCACTCGCCCGGCCAGTGGGGTGCGCGCTTCTCGTTGAAGGCGGCGACGCCCTCCGCGCGGTCGCCGGAGAACGCCACCGAGCGCCAGGCCGCGTCCTCGACCTCCAGTCCGGCCCGCAGGTCCAGCCCGTGCCCGAGCCGCAGCGCCCGCTTGGCCGCGCGCAGGCCGACCGGGGAGTTGGCCGCCATCCGGGAGGCCAGCTCCAGCGCCTCCGCCCGGTCCCGGCCCTCGTCCACCAGCCGGTCCACCAGGCCCAGCTCATGCGCCTCGGCGGCCTCCAGGCGCCGTGCCGTGAAGATCAGCTCGGCCGCCCGGGCCGCGCCCACCCGCCGGGGCAGCAACTGGGTGCCGCCCCCGCCGGGGATCACGCCCACCGACACCTCCGGCAGGCCCACCACGGCCGTGCGGTCGGCCACGATCACATCGCAGGACAGCGCGAGCTCGAACCCCCCGCCGAGCGCGAAGCCGTGCACCGCGGCGATCGTCGGCATGGGCAGCTCCAGCACGCCGGTGTACGCCCCGCGCGCGACCGGCCGCTGCCGGACCAGGTCGGCGTCGCTGAAGGAGTTGCGCTCCTTCAGGTCGGCCCCGACGCAGAACGCCCGTTCGTGCGAGGACGTCACGACGACCACCCGCGCGTCCCGGTCGGCGGCCAGCGCCGCGCAGGCCCCGGCGATCGACCGGGCCATGTCCGTCGACACGGCGTTCATGGCCTTGGGCCGGTCCAGGACCAGCTCCGCGACGTACTCGTGCCGCCGTACCAGCACGAAGTCCCCGAACCGCTCCTCGCTCATGACACCCTCCGGTTAACGCGGGTTAACAACATCCGCCCCGATCATCGCAGCCCCGCCCGCCCGGGGAAAGAGCGGCCGGGCGCACTGCGCCGCCGCTGTCGAGACCCGGCACCCCGTTCGAGTGACATCCCGGGCTACTCCCGCCGGACCGCCGGGAGGAGCGCCTAACGTGCTCGGCCACGGCGCATCGGGGGCGCCGGCCCATCCGGGAGGACTGCGATGACGACGGACACGACCACGGTGGGGGACACCGGGGCCGGCGCCACCGGCGACGACACGGCCCGCATAACCGCCACGGCCCCGGTGCAGGCGCGCGGGGTCCTCTCCCCGGCCGCACCGCGCCGCCCGGCCCGGACGATCGGGGCCCGCGGCAGGCACCGCAGGCCCCGGCCCCGCAAGGTGCTCATGGCGGCCGGGGGGCTGGCGCTCGCCGCCGGCGTGTTCGGACTCGTACGGCTGGCACCGCAGTACGTGGACGGGGGAGCCGACAGCGCTCAGGCCGGGCCGCACTCCGGGCCGGAGCCGGCCCCGGCGGACGGCGCCTCGGCCCCGGCCGGGGCAGCTCCGGCCGTCCGGCCCTCGGCGACCGTCCCCCTGGGCGGTTCCGGCGCCCCGTCCGCCTCCGGCACGGGCGCCGCACCGGCGTCGTCGCCGTCCGCCGCGTCGGCCGTGCCGCCCGCCGCCCTGCCGGACGGCACGGGCTCCACGACGGTCCCGACCGCCGTCACCGGGGCCACCGCCCCGGCCGGGGACCGGGCCCCGCAGTCCGCCGGCGGGTCCCGGACGGGCGGCACCGGGCACTCGGCCCCCGCCCCCGGCTCGCACCCGGGACACGGGACGCGCACTCCCTCCCCGTCCTCCGGCGGCACCTCAGGCGGTCCGTCCGGCGGCGGGAACGGCGGCTCGGCCGGCGGCTCCTCCGGCGGCTCCTCCGGCGGCTCGTCCGGGGGCGGGACCGGCGGTTCGTCCGGGGGCTCCTCCGGTGGCTCGTCGGGCGGCTCCTCGGGCGGCGGGAACGGCCTGTGCCTGCCGATCGTCGGGCTGTGCGTCACGACCCAGAGCGGGAGCCACTGAGCCGGACGGACTCCCGGCGAAGCCACGGGCCCGCCGGCTGCGAACCGCCGGGAGGCGACTCCCGGGTGGGACACGAGCCCACGGCCGCACGCGCGGGCCCGGCAGCGCACGCGTACGGGCTCGACGGCCTACGCGTGCGCGAGCCCCGCAACGCACGGGCGTGCGCAAGCCCGACGGCATACGCGAGCGCGAGCCCGAGGCGAGCGCGTGCGCGGCCCGACGCCGTACTGCGCGCGCCCCGCCACGTACGCGAGCGAGCCCGACGCTGTACGCGCGCGCCCGACGGCGTACTGCGCGGCCCCCCACGTACGCGAGCGCGCGCCCGACGGCGAGCGCATGCGCGGCCCGACGGCATACGCGAGCGCGAGCCCGCCGCCGAACGCGCGCGGGCCCGGCGGCGTACGCGTCCGCGGCCCGACGGCATACTGCGCGCGCCCCGCCAGGTACGCGAGCGCGAACCTGACGGCGTACGCGAGTGCGGCCCGACGGCGAGCGCGTGCCTCGCCACGCACGCATGCGCGCGCCCGACGGCATACGCGAGCGCGAGCCCGACGGCGAGCGCGTGCGCGGCCCGACGGCGTACTGCGGGTGCCCCGCCACGTACGCGAGCGCGAGCCCGACGGCATACGCGAGCGCGGCCCGACGCCGTACTGCGCGCGCCCCGCCACGTACGCGAGCCCGCCGCCGAACGCGCGCGGGCCCGGCGGCGTACGCGTCCGCGGCCCGACGGCATACTGCGCGCGCCCCGCCACGTACGCGAGCGCGAACCTGACGGCGTACGCGAGTGCGGCCCGACGGCGAGCGCGTGCCTCGCCACGCACGCATGCGCGAGCCCGACGGCATACGCGAGCGCTAGCCCGCCGCCGTACGCGTGCGGGCCCGACGCCGTACGTCTGCACGCGCCCGACGGCGTACAGGTACGCGCGCCCGACACCGTACGTCTACGCGCGCCCGACGCCCGTACGTCTACGCGGGCCCGGCGCCGTACGCGCGCGCCCGACGGCGTACACGTACGCGTGCCCCACGCCATACGTCTACGCGCGCCTGACGCCGCACGCGCGCGAGCCCGGCGCCGTACACATACGCGCGCCCGGCCGCGTCAGGAGGCGTCGTCGGCCCGCCGTGTGAGCAGCCAGGGCTCGACCACGCCGAGGCCGCGCACCGGCCGCTGCCACATCGGCTGGAGCGCGAAGCGGTACGCCGGCGGCTCCTCGCCCTCCTTCTCCGCGGCGGCCGCGGCCTCGGCGGCCTCCGCCTCGGAGGCGGGGGCCTCGCCCGTGCGGATCAGCTCCTCGGCGAAGGCGCTGTCGACGAGGACCGCGTCCCGCGGCGCTATGGAGGTCAGCCGGGAGGCGAGGTTCACGGTCGTGCCGAAGACATCGCCCATCCGGGTGGTCACCGTGCCGAACGCCATGCCCACGCGCAGCTCGGGCATCGTCTCGTCGTTCGCCATCGTCTCGACCAGGCGCAGCGCGATGTCCGCGGCCGTGCCGGCGTCGTCGGCGGCGTAGAGCACCTCGTCGCCGAGCGTCTTGATCAGCCGGCCGCCGCGCGCGGCCACCAGGTCCGCCGCGGTGGTCTCGAAGGCCTCGACGAGCTCGCCGAGCTCCTCCTCCTCCATCCGCCGGGTCAGCCGGGTGAAGCCGACCAGGTCCGCGAAGCCGACGGCCAGCCGCCGGTCGACCATCTCCTCGTCGTCGGCTGCCTGGACGACGCGCCCGGCGGAGGCGGCGAGCTGGCGGCGCCAGACGTAGACGAGGAACTCCTCGAGCTCGGGCAGCAGCAGCTCGACGATGGGGTACGTCACCTCGGTGCGCGTCATGCCCGGCTCGGGCGGCTCGGTCAGCCCCTCCAGGAAGGAGTCGATCTGCCACTCGGCCAGCCGGGCGGTGGTCTGCCCGGTGGAGCGGGCCACCTGCACGGCCATGGCCTCGCTGAGCAGCCCCGCCTCGACCAGACCGGCCAGCCGTCGCAGGGCCAGCACGTCGGCCTCGGTCAGGGCCTTGGCCTGCCCTATGTCGGCGAAGCCCATGGCCCGCCAGAAGCGCGAGGCCAGTTCCATGGAGACGCCGGCGCTGCGGGCGGCCTGGAAGGGGGTGTAGCGGCGCTCCGCACCCAGGATGAGCTGCTCCAGACGCAGGGCGAGCGGGTCTTCGCCGGATTCGGCCGCGGCCTCCGGGTCCACCCGGCCGTCCGCGTCCGCGCCGGAGCCCGTGTCGTCGACGGTCACGCCTGCTGCCCTTCCGATCTGCCACGGTCAGGTATCGACCGGCCTCAACTCTACGGCAGGTGTGCGCCAGCTCACTCCGTCAGGGCGCGCCCGGGAATCGGCTGAGCTGGGTTTCCCCGCCGGGGAGGTACGCGGCGGCGGGGAGGAGGTGTTCACGCGGGGCGCAGATGCACGATGTCGCCCGCGCCCACCGGCTCGCGCACGCCCTCCCGGGTGGCGATGACCAGCCGGCCGTCGCCGTCCACGGCGAGCGCCTCCCCCACCACCGAGCGGTCCCCCGGCAGCTCCGCGCGGACCTGGCGGCCCAGGGTCGCGCAGCCCGCCGCGTAGGTCTCCTGCAATCCGCTCGTGGCCGGATCGCCGCCCGCCGCGCGCCAGCGGCCGTACCAGTCGGACAGGGACCGCAGGACCGCCCGCAGCAGCGTGTCGCGGTCCGTGCTCACGGCCCCGGCCAGGGCCAGCGAGCCGGCCTGCGGCACCGGCAGTTCCGCCTCCCGCAGGGTGACGTTGACGCCGACGCCGATGACGACACCGTCGTCGCCGGCCCGCTCCGCGAGGATGCCGCCGGCCTTGCGCTCCTCACCGCCGACGGTGACCAGCAGGTCGTTCGGCCACTTGAGGGAGGTGTCCACCCCGGCGGCGCGGGCCAGCCCCGTCGCCACCGCGACGCCCGTCAGCAGCGGCAGCCAGCCCCAGCGGGCGATCGGCACCTCGCCCGGCGTCAGCAGCACCGAGAAGAACAGCCCGGAGCGGGGCGGGGCGGTCCACCGGCGGTCCAGGCGGCCCCGGCCGGCGGTCTGCTCCTCGGCGACGAGGACGGCGCCCTCCGTCGCGCGGCCCTCGGCGGCCCGGGACACCAGGTCGGAGTTGGTGGACCCGGTGGACTGCACCACCTCCACCCCGGACCACAGCTGCCCCTCGCGCACCAGTGCGCGGCGCAGCGCGGCGGCGTTCAGGGGCGGGCGGTCGAGGTCGGACCAGCGGCTGCCGCCGGAGGGATCGCCGGGCCGGTCGTCTGCTGCATCTCTGGGCGTCATGCAAGCCACCCTAGGTGTGGCAAACGCCGCACTGCCGATCCCGAGGGCCACCACTACGCTACGGATGAGTAACCGTCCCCCCTTTTGAGCAGGCAGGGAGCCACATCCCGATGTCCGAGCCGGAAGAGCGTCACGAGATCCAAGGGATCGACATCCACACGACCGCGGGCAAGCTCGCGGATCTGCAGCACCGTATCGAGGAAGCGACGCACGCCGGCTCCGCACGCGCCGTGGAGAAGCAGCACGCCAAGGGCAAACTGACGGCCCGTGAGCGCATCGAACTGCTTCTGGACGAGGGGTCGTTCGTGGAGCTGGACGAGTTCGCCCGGCACCGCTCCACCAACTTCGGCCTGGAGCGCAACCGCCCGTACGGGGACGGCGTGGTGACCGGCTACGGGACCGTCGACGGCCGCCCGGTCGCGGTGTTCTCGCAGGACTTCACCGTCTTCGGCGGGGCGCTGGGCGAGGTCTACGGGCAGAAGATCGTCAAGGTGATGGACTTCGCCCTGAAGACCGGCTGCCCGGTCATCGGCATCAACGACTCCGGCGGCGCCCGCATCCAGGAGGGCGTGGCCTCCCTCGGGGCGTACGGCGAGATCTTCCGCCGCAACACCCACGCCTCGGGTGTGATCCCGCAGATCAGCCTGGTCGTGGGCCCGTGCGCGGGCGGCGCGGTGTACTCCCCCGCCATCACCGACTTCACGATCATGGTCGACCAGACCTCGCACATGTTCATCACCGGCCCCGACGTCATCAAGACGGTCACCGGCGAGGACGTGGGCTTCGAGGAGCTGGGCGGCGCCCGCACCCACAACTCGGCCTCGGGCGTGGCGCACCACATGGCCGGGGACGAGAAGGACGCCATCGAGTACGTCAAGCAGCTGCTGTCGTACCTGCCGTCGAACAACCTCTCCGAGGCGCCGGCCTTCCCCGAGGAGGCGGACCTGTCCGTCACCGGCGAGGACCTGGAGCTGGACACGCTGGTCCCGGACAGCGCCAACCAGCCGTACGACATGCACACGGTGATCGAGCACATCGTGGACGACGCCGAGTTCTTCGAGACCCAGCCGCTGTTCGCGCCGAACATCCTGACCGGGTTCGGGCGGGTCGAGGGGCACCCGGTCGGCATCGTCGCCAACCAGCCGATGCAGTTCGCCGGCTGTCTGGACATCGACGCCTCCGAGAAGGCCGCCCGCTTCGTGCGCACCTGCGACGCCTTCAACATCCCGGTGCTGACCTTCGTGGACGTCCCCGGCTTCCTGCCGGGCGTGGACCAGGAGCACGACGGCATCATCCGGCGCGGCGCCAAGCTGATCTTCGCCTACGCCGAGGCGACGGTCCCGCTGATCACGGTGATCACCCGCAAGGCGTTCGGCGGCGCCTACGACGTCATGGGCTCCAAGCACCTGGGCGCCGACCTCAACCTCGCCTGGCCGACCGCGCAGATCGCCGTCATGGGCGCCCAGGGCGCGGTCAACATCCTGCACCGCCGCACCCTGGCGGAGGCCGAGGCGGGCGGCGAGGACGTCGAGGCGGTGCGCGCGCGGCTGATCCAGGAGTACGAGGACACCCTCCTCAACCCCTACGTCGCGGCCGAGCGCGGCTACATCGACGCCGTGATCATGCCCTCCGACACCCGTGCCCATGTCGTGCGCGGCCTGCGTCAGCTGCGCACCAAGCGGGAATCCCTGCCCCCGAAGAAGCACGGCAACATCCCCCTGTAGGCATTCCCCCGCAGGCCCTCAGGCCCGCAGGCCCGGACGCCGACCCTTGGAGCGGTCATGAACATCAAGGTCGTACGAGGAAACCCGACCCCGGAGGAGCTCGCCGCCGCCCTGGCGGTGGTCCGGGCGCGCGCCGCGGCGGCAGCGGCCCTGCCGTCCGGCGCGCCCGCCCCGCGGGCCTCCTGGTCCGATCCCGCCCGGCTGAGCGCACGGCGGGTCCCGGCGCCGGGTCCCACGTCCTGGGCCCGGACGTACTGGCCCGGCTGACCCGGACCGCACGGCCGGCGGCCGCCGCGCAACTTGAGTACGCGTACTCAGGCGCGCGGGGCCGCCGGCACCGGACGATCGGGGCATGCTGTGGTCCGACCCCGACGACGAGCCGCCCCAGGAGCTGCGGGACACGCAGGAGATGCTCCGGCGGCTGGGTGTCCTCGTGGCGCTGGCCATGGTGCTGGCGATGGTCCTGATCGGACTGAGGTGAGCGGGTCCGGCCGCCCCGATACGCTGACCGCATGACTGACCAGCCGCGCCGCCGACTCGTCCTCGCCTCCCAGTCCCCCGCCCGGCTCGGGCTTCTGCGCCAGGCCGGGCTGGAGCCCGAGGTGATCGTGAGCGGCGTCGACGAGGACGCCGTCACCGCCCCCACCCCCGCCGAGCTGGCGCTCGCGCTCGCCGAGGCCAAGGCCTCGGTGGTGGCGGCCCGGCCGGACGTGCGCGGCGCCCTGGTGATCGGCTGCGACTCCGTGCTCGAACTCGACGGGCGGGCGCTGGGCAAGCCCGCAGACGCCGAGGAGGCCACCGCGCGCTGGAAGGCGATGCGCGGCCGGGCGGGCACGCTGCAGACCGGGCACTGCGTGTGGGACACGGTGAGCGGCCGGTACGCCTCGGGCACCGCCTCCACGGTGGTCCGCTTCGGCGACCCCAGCGACGAGGAGATCGCCGCCTACGTCGCCTCGGGCGAGCCCCTGCACGTCGCCGGCGCCTTCACCCTGGACGGCCGCTCGGCCCCCTTCATCGACGGCATCGACGGCGACCACGGCAACGTCATCGGCATCAGCCTGCCCATGATCCGCCACCTGCTGGCCGAGCTGGGCGTGGCCATCACCGACCTGTGGACCCCGACGACGGCCTGACACGCGGCCGGGAGCGGCCTGTCCTCCCCGGGTCGGGAGCCGCTCCTCCCTGTGGTCAGGAACCGGTTCTCCCAGTGGTCGGGAGCCGGTCCTGCCCCGTCCCCGGTCGGGAGCCGCTCCTCCTCCGGTCAGGTGGTGCGCGGCTCGGCCGGCGGGGTGACCGGGGGCGGGCCCGCCGGGGCGTCCGGCACGCTGTCGGAGGGTTCGGGGGTGCCGGGGCCGTCCGTGCCCTTGGAGCCGTCGCCGGAGCCGTCCGTGCCCCCGGGGCCGCCGGCGTCCGGTGCGGCGCCGGCCGGACGGTCGCCCTCCTCGCGGTCGTAGGTCATGAGCAGCAGCACGACCAGCGCGAGGACGACCACCATGAACAGGAACGCCGGCGGGCCCACCAGCCCCCACGCGAACGCGCCCAGCAGCGCGTGCACCACCGCCACGCTGATCAGCAGCACGCGTCCGAACCCCGCCGGGCGGCGCCCGCGCAGGGCGACGAGCAGGGCGACCAGGCCGCACAGCGCGAAGTACAGGCCGAAGACCACGCCGCCGGCCTTCGACGACGTCGACATCACGTCGGCGTCGAGACCGGCCAGGGACATCTGCTGCCGGTCCACGACCTCCCCGAGGAACCAGTTCAGCGCCGCGAAACCGAACGCCTCGGCGAAGAGCACGATCGCCACGACCCACGCCACCGGTCTGCGCACCACCGGTCCCACCCACTTTCGCCCGCGGCTCACCCGAGGAGCCCTGTTACCGCCAGTACCGTTGAGACATCGCGAACGCTACTAACGGGTAAACCGGGGGACAAGAGTCCTGCGAACGGCAAAGAATCATTGGGCCATTCGTAGGGACTCCACAAAGAAACGAAGTGGGCCGCAGCACGCCCTCACAGAGACCTTGACCACACCGGGGGGCTAGGGTTTCCCGGAGGAGTCCTGCGTACAGCGGTGCGACAAGGGATTTCACAGGTCGAGCAAGCCTCGAGTCACGCTCCGTGTGGGCAAGCTCACCATTGGGGACGGGTCGAAGTGCCGTGTCGGCAGTCCCTAAACTCGGCTTGTTTCAAGGAGGGAGCCTCAATCGTGCGCAAGGTGCTCATCGCCAACCGTGGCGAAATCGCTGTCCGCGTGGCCCGGGCCTGCCGGGACGCCGGGATCGCGAGCGTGGCCGTCTACGCGGACCCGGACCGGGACGCTCTGCATGTCCGCGCCGCGGATGAGGCATTCGCCCTGGGCGGTGACACGCCGGCCACCAGCTACCTGGACATCGAGAAGGTCCTGAAGGCCGCCGAGGAGTCCGGCGCGGACGCCATCCACCCCGGCTACGGCTTCCTCTCCGAGAACGCCGAGTTCGCGCAGGCCGTCCTGGACGCCGGCCTGATCTGGATCGGCCCCCCGCCGCAGGCCATCCGCGACCTCGGCGACAAGGTCGCGGCGCGGCACATCGCGCAGCGCGCCGGCGCCCCGCTGGTGGCGGGCACCCCCGACCCGGTGAGCGGTGCCGACGAGGTCGTCGCCTTCGCCGAGGAGCACGGCCTGCCGATCGCCATCAAGGCGGCCTTCGGCGGCGGCGGGCGCGGTCTGAAGGTCGCCCGCACCCTGGAGGAGGTCCCGGAGCTGTACGACTCCGCGGTGCGCGAGGCGGTCGCCGCCTTCGGCCGCGGCGAGTGCTTCGTCGAGCGCTACCTGGACAAGCCCCGCCACGTGGAGACCCAGTGCCTGGCGGACCGGCACGGCAACGTGGTCGTCGTCTCCACCCGTGACTGCTCCCTGCAGCGCCGCCACCAGAAGCTGGTGGAGGAGGCTCCCGCGCCGTTCCTGTCCGAGGAGCAGGTCGCCGAGCTGTACCGGGCCTCCAAGGCCATCCTGAAGGAAGCCGGCTACGTCGGCGCCGGCACCGTGGAGTTCCTCGTCGGCAACGACGGCACGATCTCCTTCCTCGAGGTCAACACCCGCCTCCAGGTCGAGCACCCGGTCACCGAGGAGGTCGCCGGCATCGACCTGGTGCGCGAGATGTTCCGCATCGCCGACGGCGAGGAGCTCGGCTACGACGACCCGGTGCTGCGCGGCCACTCCTTCGAGTTCCGCATCAACGGCGAGGACCCGGGCCGGAACTTCCTGCCCGCGCCCGGCACCGTCACCACCTTCGCCCCGCCTTCCGGCCCCGGCGTCCGGCTGGACGCGGGCGTGGAGTCCGGCAGCGTGATCGGCCCGGCCTGGGACTCCCTGCTGGCCAAGCTGATCGTGACGGGCCGGACCCGTAAGGAGGCGCTGCAGCGCGCCTCGCGCGCCCTGGAGGAGTTCCAGGTCGAGGGCATGGCCACCGCCATCCCGTTCCACCGCAAGGTCGTCACCGACCCGGCCTTCGCCCCCGAACTGACCGGCTCCACCGATCCGTTCACGGTGCACACCCGCTGGATCGAGACCGAGTTCGTCAACGACATCAAGCCCTTCGCCGCCCCCGCCGACGGGGACGCGGACGAGGAGCCGGGCCGTGAGACGGTCGTCGTCGAGGTCGGCGGCAAGCGCCTGGAGGTCTCCCTGCCGGCCTCGCTGGGGATGTCCCTGGCCCGCACCGGGCTCGCGGCGGGCGCCAAGCCCAAGCGCCGCGCGGCGAAGAAGTCCGGTCCCGTCGTCTCCGGCGACACCCTCGCCTCCCCGATGCAGGGCACCATCGTGAAGATCGCGGTCGAGGAGGGCCAAGAGGTCAAGGAGGGCGACCTGGTCGTCGTCCTGGAGGCCATGAAGATGGAGCAGCCGCTGAACGCGCACAAGAGCGGCACCATCAAGGGCCTGAGCGCCACGGTCGGCGCCTCCGTCACCTCCGGCGCCGCCATCTGCGAGATCAAGGACTGATCCGCCCCCACCCCGGTACGCCCGAGGCGCCCGGCGGACTCGCTGTCAGCGAGTCCGCCGGGCGCCTCGCTGCTGAACGAGCCGCGCGTCGCGGGTGCCGTACGGCATCACCGGCCCCGCGTGTCACCCCTCACGCACCGGCGCCGGTCGCGGCCGGCCGGCACTCACCGCCTCCGCGGGTCCTGCCGCTCACCGCCGGGCGGGGGCGGGTGCCGACGCTCACCGCCGTACGCGGGTGCCGACGCTCACCGGCGGCGCAGGTCCGCCACCCGGGCCGCCCGCTCCGGGCCCGCCGACTGCTCCGCGCCCAGGGCCGAGCGAAGGGCCGGTCCGGTGACCTGGCTGCGGCGGGGCCCCGGGAGCGGCACGTCCCGGCGGCGCTCGCCCCGCGCGGGGGCCTGGTCACCGGAGGGATTTCCCGAGGCTCCGGCCACGGCGATCTGCACCCCCTGGTCGGCCAGCGCCTGCAGTTCCGTGGCCGCGCGGTCGTCGTGGACCGGGGGCTCGTCCGTCACCAGGCGGGTGATGAGCTCGGTGGGGACGGTCTGGAACATGGTGTCCGTCCCGAGCTTGGTGTGGTCGGCGAGGACCACGACCTCCGCGGCGGCGTGGACCAGGGCCCGGTCGACGGACGCCGACAGCATGTTTGAGGTGGACAGGCCGCGCTCGGCGGTCAGACCGCTGCCCGACAGGAAGGCCTTGGACACCCGCAGCCCCTGGAGCGACTGCTCGGCCCCCGACCCGACCAGGGCGTAGTTGGAGCCGCGCAGCGTGCCGCCGGTCATCACGACCTCCACCCGGTTGGCATGCGCCAGCGCCTGGGCCACCAGGAGGGAGTTGGTGACGACGGTCAGCCCGGGGACCCGGGCGAGCCGGCGCGCCAGCTCCTGCGTGGTCGTACCCGCTCCGACGACGATCGCCTCGCCCTCGTCGACGAGGCCCGCGGCGAGGTCGGCGATGGCCGTCTTCTCCGCGGTCGCGAGATGCGACTTCTGCGGGAAGCCGGACTCGCGGGTGAACCCGCCCGGCAGTACAGCACCGCCGTGGCGGCGGTCGAGGAGTCCTTCGGCCTCCAGCGCGCGCACGTCCCGCCGTACGGTCACTTCGGAGGTCTGGACGACGCGGGCGAGCTCACGGAGCGACACGGCTCCGTTAGCGCGCACCATTTCGAGGATCAATTGACGACGTTCAGCAGCGAACACGAAACTGACAGTAACGCCGACGACCGTCTGCTTTCAGCTGTTTGCGCCGAATAGCAGAAGTTGTTCGCAGAGTGGGGTGCGGAGTGGTATAGAGGCCTACCCGCCTCGCCTATGCCTCCCGCATGGTCCGCGACCGGCCGTCGACCGGCCGCGGAACGTGCCGTGCGGCCGGCCGTGACCGGCCGCGGGACCGCCGTGCGACCGGCCGTGACCGGCCGCTGCCCGTGCGCGGCCCGCCGCGCCGGCCCTCAGATGTCGCCCGCGGTCTTGCGGGTGTGCAGCTGCCGGGCCACCTCCGCGATCGACCCCGAGAGCGAGGGGTAGACGGTGAAGGCGTTCGCGATCTGCTCGACCGTCAGATTGTTGTCGACGGCGATCGAGATGGGGTGGATCAGCTCCGAGGCGCGGGGCGCCACGACCACGCCGCCGACCACGATGCCCGTGCCCGGCCGGCAGAAGATCTTGACGAAGCCGTCCCGGATGCCCTGCATCTTGGCGCGCGGGTTGCGCAGCAGCGGCAGCTTGACGCACCGGGCGTCGATCTTGCCGGCGTCCACGTCGGCCTGGCTGTAGCCGACGGTGGCGATCTCGGGGTCGGTGAAGACGTTGGAGGAGACCGTCTTGAGGTTCAGCGGGGCCACCGCGTCGCCGAGGAAGTGGTACATGGCGATACGTCCCTGCATCGCCGCCACCGACGCGAGCGCGAACACCCCGGTCACGTCACCGGCCGCGTAGACGCCCGGCGCCGTGGTGCGCGAGACCTTGTCGGTCCAGATGTGGCCCGACTCCCGCAGCCTGACGCCGGCCTCCTCCAGGCCGAGGCCGGCGCTGTTGGGGACGGCGCCGACGGCCATCAGGCAGTGCGAGCCGGTGATGACCCGGCCGTCGGCCAGCGTCACCTCGACCCGGTCACCGACCCGCTTGGCCGCGGCGGCGCGCGAGCGGGCCATGACGTTCATCCCGCGGCGCCGGAACACGTCCTCCAGCACGGCGGCGGCGTCCGGGTCCTCCCCCGGCAGCACGCGGTCCCGGGACGACACGAGCGTGACCTTCGACCCGAGCGCCTGGTACGCGCCGGCGAACTCGGCGCCGGTCACGCCGGAGCCGACCACGATGAGCTCCTCGGGCAGCTCGGTGAGGTCGTAGACCTGGGTCCAGTTCAGGATGCGCTCGCCGTCCGGCTGGGCGTCGGGCAGCTCGCGCGGGTGGCCGCCGGTGGCGATCAGGACGGCGTCCGCGGTGAGCGTCTCCTCGCTGCCGTCGGCGGCGGTGACCACCACCTTGCGCGAGCCGTCGAGGGCCTGCATGCCCTCCAGCCGGCCGCGCCCGCGCATGACCCGGGCGCCCGCGCGGGTCACGGAGGCGGTGATGTCGTGCGACTGCGCGAGCGCGAGCCGCTTCACACGCCGGTTGACCTTGCCCAGGTCGACGCCCACCACCCGGGCCGCCTGCTCCACGTGCGGGGTGTCGTCGGCGACGATGATCCCCAGTTCCTCGTAGGAGGAGTCGAAGGTGGTCATCACCTCGGCGGTGGCGATCAGGGTCTTCGACGGCACGCAGTCGGTGAGCACCGAGGCGCCGCCCAGGCCGTCGCAGTCGACGACGGTCACCTCCGCGCCGAGCTGCGCGGCCACCAGCGCCGCTTCATATCCGCCGGGTCCGCCACCGATGATCACGATCCGAGTCACGTACTCCATTGTCCCGCACCGCTCGCGGTGCCTCGCCCCGGGGGCGCGGGCGGGCCCCTTCCGTTACCTGAGGGCCCGGAGGGGCGGCTGCGGCCTGCCGTACGCTTCGTCGCATGTCGCTCTACGCCGCGTACGCCGGCAACCTCGACGCGCGGCTGATGTCCCGCCGCGCCCCGCACTCGCCGCTGCGCGCCACCGGCTGGCTGAACGGCTGGCGGCTGACCTTCGGGGGCGAGCACATGGGCTGGGAGGGAGCGCTGGCCACCCTGGTGGAGGACCCGATCTCCCAGGTCTTCGTCGCGCTGTACGACATCGCCCCCATGGACGAGGACGCCCTGGACCGCTGGGAGGGCGTGGGCCTGGGCCTCTACCGCCGCACCCGGATCCGGGTGCACACCCTGGAGGGCGAGGAGCAGGCCTGGACCTACGTCCTCAACGCCTACGAGGGGGGCCTGCCCTCGGCCCGCTACCTCGGCGAGATCGCCGACGCGGCCGAGTCCGCGGGAGCCCCCCACGACTACGTGATGGAACTGCGCAAGCGCCCCTGCTGACGGGGCCCGGCGAAGGACCCCGGGCGGGGCGTTGGGCGGGGGCGTCCCGGGGCCGTGGGTGGGGGGCCGTCCCGGGGCCGTGGGTGGGGGCGTCCCGGGGCCGTGGGCGGGGGCCGTCCGGAGGCCGCGGGTGGGGGCCGCCCCGGGGCCGTGAAGTGGGGGGCCGTGGGTGGGGCCCGTTCGGGGGGTCGTGCAGAATCGGGGCATGACGACGCCCGAGTCCGAGTCCCCCGCGCCGCGGCCGCCGGCCCCCGAGTCCGCCGACCGGGTCCACCGGTCGTCCGCAGGCATCGCGGGCGGTGTGCTGATGCTCGCCATCGTCCTGTGGCTGGGCGTGGACGCGCTGGTCACGGGCCATGGCCGCGTCCCCTGGCTCGCGCTCGCCGCGATGATCCTCGCCGTGCCGCTGGTGGTCGCCTTCACCCTGCGGCCCGCCGTGTACGCCAACGAGGAGCGGCTGCGCGTCCGCAACCCGTTCCGTGTGATCGTGCTCCCCTGGGAGCAGGTCGCCGCCCTGCGCTCCGGCTACTCGAACGAGGTGGTCACCAGGTCCGGCGGCAAGTACCAGCTGTGGGCGGTGCCCGTCTCCCTGCGGGCGCGCAAGCGGGCCTCCCGGCAGCAGGCGCGGGCCACCGCCGCGGGCGCCCGGGGTGCGACGCCCGGGCGGGGCGGCCTGCTCGGCTTCGGCGGGCCGAGCGGCGGGGCCGACGCCGGTCCCACCCGGGCGTCGGCCGACCAGTACATGGACGACCTGCGCGAACTCCAGGAGAGCCGGGAGGGCCGGGAGGGCGCCCCTCAGGGCGAGGTCACGGTCCGCTGGGCGTACGAGATCATCGGCCCGGCACTGGCCGGGGCGGTCCTGCTGGCGATCCTGCTGGCCGTGACCTGAGCCACGGAGCCCACCCCGGCACTCGCCCCGCCCACGCCGGCCTCACGCCACCCGCCCGGGCCGGCTGGGCACTGCCCGTCCGGCGCGGCGCGGCACCGCCCGTCCGCGGTGTCTCGCGCCACCCGCCCCGTCTGGCGTCGCCTCAGTCCCCGGCGCCGCCTCGCATCGCCCCGGCCTGGCTTCGCGTCGGCACGGCTCCACCGCCGCCGGGCCGGCCTCACACCGCCCGCCCGGGCCGGCTGGGCACTGCCCGTCCGGCGCGGCGCGGCACCGCCCGTCCGCGGTGTCTCGCGCCACCCGCCCCGTCTGGCGTCGCCTCAGTCCCCGGCGCCGCCTCGCATCGCCCCGGCCTGGCTTCGCGTCGGCACGGCTCCACCGCCGCCGGGCCGGCCTCACGCCACCCGCCCGGCGCGGCTTCGCATCGCTCGCATCGCTCGCCCGGCCTGACCTGCGCCGCACACCGCACGCCCGGCCCGGCTCGGCACCCCCCGCCCGGCCCGGCTCGGCTCGGCACTGCCCCTCCGCGGCGTCTCGCGCCACCCTCCCGACGCGACGTCGCACCGCCACCCGGCCGACCGCACCCCACCCGCTCGGCACGGCTTCGCACCGCCCGCCCGGTCCGGCCTCACACCGCACGCCCAACGCGACTTCGCACCCCGCCCGGCCGGTCTCACGCCACCCGCTCGGCACGGCATCGCACCGCCCGTCCGGTCCGACCGCGCACCACCCGGCCGCCGCGACCGCGCACCACCCGCCCGCCGCGACCGCGCACCACCCGCCCGCCGCGACCGCGCACCACCCGCCCGCCGCGACCGCGCACCACCCGCCCGGCACGACCGCGCCACCTGCCCGGCAACGGCTTCACACCGCACGCCCGGTCCAGCCGCAGGCCACCCGCCCGCCGCGACAGCGTGCCACCCCCGCCCGGCCCGGTCTCGCGCAATTGGGCCGCGCCTTGGCCGCTGAACCGCGCGTCCCCGCCCCGTCACGGCGAACGGCCGCCCCCGCCCGTCACGGGCGGGGGGCGGCCGTTCGTGCCGTGCGCGGTGGTCCGGGCCGGGCCGGCGCGGCGCGGCGCGGGGTGTCAGATGCCTGCCGCCGCCGACAGGTCCCGCTTGATCGTCGCCAGTGTCTCGGCGGCCTTCGCGCGGGCCCCGGGCAGGGCGGCGCGCGACTCCACCGGGACCACGACCTCCAGGTAGCACTTCAGCTTGGGCTCCGTGCCGCTGGGGCGGACGATGACGCGGGCGCCCTCGAGCGTGTAGCGCAGACCGTCCGTGGGCGGCAGGGACTCCGTGCCCCGGGAGAGGTCCTCGGACCGGATGACGGGCAGGCCCGCCAGCTCGGCCGGAGGCCGCTCGCGCAGCCGGCGCATCGCGTCGGCGATCAGCGAGAGGTCCTGGACACGGACCGACAGCTGGTCCGTGGCGTGCAGCCCGTGCTCCAGCGCGAGGTCGTCGAGCAGGTCCAACAGCGTGCGGCCCTGCTCCTTGAGCTGCGAGGCCAGCTCGGTGATCAGCAGGGCGGCGGTGATGCCGTCCTTGTCGCGCACGCCGTCCGGGTCCACGCAGTACCCCAGCGCCTCCTCGTAGCCGTAGCGCAGGCCCTCGACGCGGGCGATCCACTTGAAGCCGGTGAGGGTCTCCACGTACGGCAGCTTCGCCCGCTCGGCGATGCGGCCGAGCAGGGAGGAGGAGACGATCGACTCGGCGAAGGTACCGGTCGCCCCCCGCGCCACCAGGTGGGCGGCGAGCAGCGCGCCGACCTCGTCGCCGCGCAGCATCCGCCAGTCCGCGCCGTCCCTGACCGCCACGGCGCAGCGGTCGGCGTCCGGGTCGTTGGCGATCACCAGGTCGGGGCCGGTCTCGCGGGCCCGGGCGAAGGCCAGGTCCATCGCGCCGGGCTCCTCCGGGTTGGGGAAGGCGACGGTGGGGAAGTCCGGGTCGGGCTCGGCCTGTTCGGGCACGAGCACGGGCTCCGGGAAGCCGGCCCGGGCGAAGGCCGCGAGCAGGACGTCCTTGCCGACGCCGTGCATGGCCGTGTAGACGGTGCGGGCGGTGCGCGGGGAGCCGGGGGCCAGGACCGCGTCCGTGCGGGCGAGATAGGCGTTCAGCACCTCCTCGCCGAGGACCTCCCAGCCGGAGTCCGGACGCGGCACGTCGGCCAGGCTCGCGATCGCCGCGATCTCGGCGGCGATCTCCGCGTCGGCGGGCGGGACGATCTGGGAGCCGTCGCCCAGGTACACCTTGTAGCCGTTGTCCCGGGGCGGGTTGTGGCTGGCGGTGACCTCCACGCCGGCGACCGCGCCCAGGTGCCGGACGGCGAAGGCGAGGACGGGCGTGGGCAGGGGCCGGGGCAGCACGGCGGCGCGCAGGCCGGCGCCGGTCATGACGGCGGCGGTGTCGCGGGCGAAGTCGGCGGACTTGTGGCGGGCGTCGTAGCCGATGACGACGAGGCCGGGCGCCGTGCCCTCCGGTGCGGCGGGCGCGTGCTTCTTCAGGTACGCGGCGAGGCCGGCGGCGGCCCGGACGACCACGGCGCGGTTCATCCGCATGGGACCGGCGCCCAGTTCCCCGCGCAGGCCCGCGGTGCCGAACTGGAGGGTGCCGGAGAAGCGCGCGGCGAGTTCCTCGACGTCCCCGGCGGCGATGAGGCCGGCGAGTTCCTCACGGGTCTCCTCGTCGGGGTCCTCGGCCAGCCACGTCTTGGCGCGTGCGATGAGGTCGTCCTGCACGGTTCGTCAGCCTCTCGTGTGTCGTCGGTCCCCGCGGCCGTGGCCCGTGAGCCGTGGGCCTTGAGCCGTGGGCCTTGGGCCGTTGCGCCCGTGGTGCTCCCGCGGGCGGGTGCCGCGGGAGCCCGTCGCGGGCACGGGTGCGATCCGGTCGCGGGGGTCCGGTGCGGGTGCGGTCGGGTAGCGGGGTCCGGTGCGGGTGCGGTCCGGATCCGCGGTGCGGGGGCAGATGCGGTGGGTGCGGTGCGATCGGGCGTCGCGGGCGCGGCGCCCGCGGGCCGCACGCCCATCCTGCGCCCCCGGGGGCGGGCCGGGCCGTGGTGCCGCGCCGGGCCCGCCGCGCGGGACGGCTCAGATGCGGCCGAGCACCTGCGCCAGCAGGGAGCCCATACGGGTCGCCGAGTCGCGGCCCGCCTGGAGGACCTCCTCGTGGTTGAGGGGTTCGCCGGTCATGCCCGCGGCCAGGTTGGTGACCAGGGAGATGCCCAGGACCTCGGCACCGGCCTCGCGGGCGGCGATCGCCTCCAGGACCGTGGACATGCCGACCAGGTCCGCTCCGATGACGCGGGCCATGCGGATCTCGGCCGGGGTCTCGTAGTGCGGCCCGGGGAACTGCGCGTAGACGCCCTCCTCGAGGGTGGGGTCGATCTCCTTGCACAGGGCGCGCAGGCGCGGCGAGTACAGGTCGGTCAGGTCGACGAAGTTGGCGCCCACGATCGGCGAGGTCGCCGTGAGGTTGATGTGGTCGCTGATCAGGACCGGCTGGCCGGGGCGCATGCCCTCACGCAGACCGCCGCAGCCGTTGGTCAGGACGACGGTCTTGCAGCCGGCCGAGACCGCGGTACGCACACCGTGGGCGACGGCGGCCACGCCGCGGCCCTCGTAGTAGTGGGTGCGGCCGAGGAAGACGAGGGCGCGCTTGTTCCCGATCGTGTACGAGCGGATCTTGCCGCCGTGCCCTTCGACCGCCGGCGGCGGGAACCCGGGCAGCTCGGTGACCTGGAACTCGGCGTCGGGAACGCCCAGCGCGTCGACGGCCGGTGCCCAGCCGGAGCCCATCACGAGGGCGACGTCGTGGGTCTCGGCGCCGGTGAGTTCGCGCAGGCGCGCGGCGGCGGCGTCGGCTGCGGCGTGGGGGTCGCCCTGGAGGTCGTCCGGAAGAAGAGATGCGTTCACGCGCATGAGAGTAGCCGGTCCTGGCCTACGCGCGTAGATGACGGTGCTCACGGGAATGCGATCGTTGTCTTGTCGTTTCCCGCCAAGCCCCGCCGGCCGTCCGACGGCCACGGACCGCCCTCGTGACGCACGGGCGGGTGCGCCCCCGCACGCACGGGCGGGCGCGGCCCGTGGCGCACCGGCGGCCGGACCCCGGCACGCACGCACGGCGGGCCCGGCCCCCCGGCCGAGGACCCCGCACGCCCCGGCAGGCGCCCCCAGCGCACCCCGGGGGGGTGTACAGCCGCACCCCGGGGGGTGTACAGCCGCTACGCGCGTAGATATGCTCGTCTGGTGACCATGCCCACCACTGCACCCACCGCGACAGCTCTCGCCGACGTCACCGCGTCCGACAGCACGCTGCGCCGCTTCCTGCACGGGCTGCCCGGCGTCGACGCGGTCGGCCTGGAGGCGCGCGCCGCCTCGCTCGGCACCCGTTCCATCAAGACCACCGCGAAGGCGTACGCCATCGACCTCGCCATCTCGATGGTCGACCTGACGACGCTGGAAGGCGCGGACACCCCGGGCAAGGTCCGGGCGCTCGGCGCCAAGGCGGTGCGTCCCGACCCGACCGACCGTACGGCTCCCGCCACCGCCGCGGTCTGCGTGTATCCCGACATGGTGGCCGTCGCCAAGGAGGCGGTCGCCGGCTCGGGCGTGAGGGTCGCCTCGGTCGCCACCGCCTTCCCGGCCGGCCGCGCACCGCTGACGGTGAAACTGGCCGATGTGCGCGAGGCGGTCGCCGCGGGCGCCGACGAGATCGACATGGTCATCGACCGCGGGGCGTTCCTCGCCGGCAGGTACCTGAAGGTGTACGACGAGATCGCCGCCGTGCGGGAGGCCTGCGGGACCTCGGCCCGGCTGAAGGTCATCTTCGAGACCGGCGAGCTGTCGACGTACGACAACATCCGCCGCGCGAGCTGGCTCGGGATGCTGGCGGGCGCCGACTTCATCAAGACCTCCACCGGAAAGGTCGCCGTCAACGCGACCCCCGCCAACACCCTGCTCATGCTGGAGGCGGTCCGCGACTTCCGGGCGCAGACCGGCGTCCAGGTCGGCGTCAAGCCCGCCGGCGGCATCCGCACCTCCAAGGACGCGATCAAGTTCCTGGTCCTGGTCAACGAGACCGTGGGCGGGGACTGGCTGGACAACCACTGGTTCCGCTTCGGCGCCTCCTCGCTCCTGAACGACCTGCTGATGCAGCGTCAGAAGCTGGCCACCGGCCGCTACTCCGGCCCCGACTACGTGACGGTGGACTGATCACCATGGCATCCGCATTCGCATACGCACCGGCCCCCGAGTCCCGGTCGGTCGTCGACATCGCGCCGTCCTACGGCCTGTTCGTGGACGGCGAGTTCACCGAGGCGGCCGACGGCAAGGTCTTCAAGACGGTCAGCCCGGCCACCGAGGAGGTGCTCTCCGAGGTCGCGCAGGCCGGTGAGGCGGACGTGGACCGGGCGGTGCGGGCCGCCCGGAAGGCGTTCGAGAAGTGGTCGGCGCTGCCCGGCGCCGAGCGCGCCAAGTACCTGTTCCGGATCGCCCGGATCATCCAGGAGCGCAGCCGTGAGCTGGCGGTCCTGGAGACGCTGGACAACGGCAAGCCGATCCGGGAGACCAGGGACGCGGACCTGCCCCTGGTGGCCGCGCACTTCTTCTACTACGCGGGCTGGGCCGACAAGCTGGACCACGCGGGCTTCGGCCCGGACCCGAGGCCCCTCGGCGTCGCCGGCCAGGTCATCCCGTGGAACTTCCCGCTGCTGATGCTGGCGTGGAAGATCGCCCCGGCGCTGGCGACCGGCAACACGGTGGTGCTCAAGCCCGCCGAGACGACCCCGCTGTCCGCGCTGTTCTTCGCCGACATCTGCCGGCAGGCGGGCCTGCCCAGGGGCGTCGTCAACATCCTGCCCGGGTACGGCGACGCGGGCGCCGCGCTGGTCGCGCACCCCGGCGTGGACAAGGTGGCGTTCACCGGCTCCACCGCCGTCGGCAAGGAGATCGCGCGGACCGTCGCCGGCACCCGCAAGAAGCTCACCCTGGAACTGGGCGGCAAGGGCGCCAACATCGTCTTCGACGACGCCCCGGTCGACCAGGCCGTCGAGGGCATCGTCAACGGCATCTTCTTCAACCAGGGCCAGGTCTGCTGCGCGGGCTCCCGCCTGCTGGTGCAGGAGTCGGTCCACGACGAGCTGCTGGACTCCCTCAAGCGCAGGCTCTCCACGCTCCGCCTGGGCGACCCGCTGGACAAGAACACCGACATCGGCGCGATCAACTCCGCCGAGCAGCTGGCCAGGATCACCGCGCTCGCCGAGCAGGGCGAGGCGGAGGGCGCCGAGCGCTGGTCCCCGTCCTGCGAACTGCCCACCTCGGGCTACTGGTTCGCTCCGACACTGTTCACCAACGTCACCCAGGCGCACACCGTGGCCCGCGAGGAGATCTTCGGCCCGGTGCTGTCGGTCCTGACCTTCCGCACCCCCGACGAGGCCGTCGCCAAGGCCAACAACACCCCGTACGGCCTCTCGGCGGGCATCTGGTCCGACAAGGGCTCGCGCATCCTCGCGGTCGCGAGCAGGCTCCGCGCGGGCGTGATCTGGTCCAACACGTTCAACAAGTTCGACCCGACCTCGCCGTTCGGCGGCTACAAGGAGTCGGGCTTCGGCCGCGAGGGCGGCCGCCACGGCCTGGAGGCGTACCTCGCCCCGTCGAGCCCGGAGGGCGAGCGATAAATGAGCACAGTCGACAAGACGGACAAGACCGAACCGCGGCTTTCGGTCTTCAAGACCTACAAGCTGTACGTCGGCGGGAAGTTCCCGCGTTCGGAGAGCGGCCGGGTGTACGAGGTGACCGACTCCAAGGGCAACTGGCTGGCGAACGCGCCCCTGGCGTCCCGCAAGGACGCCCGCGACGCGGTCGTCGCGGCGCGCAAGGCCTTCGGCGGCTGGTCGGGCGCCACCGCCTACAACCGCGGGCAGGTCCTCTACCGGGTCGCGGAGATGCTGGAGGGCCGGCGCGAGCAGTTCGTGCGCGAGGTCGCCGACGCCGAGGGCCTGTCGAAGGCGAAGGCGGCGGCGGTCGTGGACGCGGCGATCGACCGCTGGGTCTGGTACGCGGGCTGGACCGACAAGATCGCCCAGGTCACCGGCGGCGCCAACCCGGTGGCGGGCCCGTTCTTCAACCTGTCCTCCCCCGAGCCGACCGGCGTGGTGGCCGTCCTCGCCCCGCAGAAGTCGTCGCTCCTCGGGCTGGTCTCCGTGGTCGCCCCGGTGATCGCCACCGGCAACACCGCGGTCGTGGTGGCGAGCGAGAGGTCGCCGCTGCCGGCCCTGTCCCTGGCCGAGGTGCTGGCCACCTCCGACGTCCCCGGCGGGGTGGTCAACGTCCTCTCCGGCCGTACGGCCGAGATCGCGGCGCCGCTCGCCGCGCACCAGGACGTCAACGCGATCGACCTCGCGGGCGCCGACGAGGCGCTGGCGAAGGAGCTGGAGATCGCCGCGGCGGACAACCTCAAGCGCGTGCTCCGTCCACAGCCTGTGGACGACTGGACGGCGACGCCCGGGACCGAGCGGCTGACCGCCTTCATGGAGACCAAGACGGTCTGGCACACGACGGGCTCACTGGGCGCCTCGGGCTCGTCGTACTGAGCCGCCCCGGGGCAACGGGCCGTGCCACCCTTCCGTCGTGCCGGGGGGTGGCACGGCCCGTTGCCGTCTCGACCCGACATCCAATTGACCACAAGATGCATGTTGTGGAAGGGTGTGCACATGGTTGAGATCGCCATCAGCGCCGCCCGTTCCCAGCTCGGTGACCTGGTCCGCCGCGCGGCCCACGGTCGGGAGACCATCGCGCTCACCGACCACGGGCACGTGGCCGCCCTGCTCGTCTCCCCTCAGGTGATAGAGGATCTGGAAGACGCCTTGGCGGTTGCCGACTATCAGCGACGCAAGGCAGAGGGAACACTCGGACCCGGCATCCCCATGGCGGAGGTGCGAAGGCGGCTGGGACTCGAACAGCGGTGACCTACGAGATCATTTTCGAACCGCACGCTCTCGACTCCGCAGCCCGGTTCCTGAAAGAGGACCCGAACGGTCTCGCTCTGGTCCTGGACACGATCGACGAACTCGCCCACGACCCTCGCCCGGCGATGTCCGTTCCATACGGTTCACCGGATCTACGCCGCCTGCGCATCGGCGATTACCGCGTGCTCTACATCATCGAGGAAGACGTGATCCGCGTCATGGTCACCCGTCTCGGTCGCACCGCCTGACCTCCAGGACTGAGCACAAGAGCCGCGCCTGCCCTCCCCCGGCGGGACGCGGCTCGCTCGGCACCCAGCGCCCGCGCCCTACCGCACGGAGCCGACCACCCGCCCCACCACCGGCACGCTCCCGACCGACCGGGCCTTCGTCACCGGGTCGGTGACCGTCCTCGTGCCGACCGGTTCGAAGTCGGCGACCTCGGTGCCGACCGCGTTGCTGAGCGGGTCCACGCCGGTGCCCGCGAACACGTTGGGCCTCATGTCCGCGACCGGTCCCACGGCCCGCCCGGTCACCCCGGTCACCTCCTTCAGCGCGGACCCCGGCCCGGCCTCGCCGGCCGACGGGTGCCTGTCCGGCCCGTCCGCGGCGGGGGACGTGCCCGCCGCGGCGGCCGTCGCGCCCGCGCCGACGGCGACGCCGGCGGTCGCGAGGGCGACCAGGGCGCGCCGGGCGGTGGAGCGGAGGAGGGACGCGTGTGGAGCCATTGCTGGTGCCGCCTTCTGGTGTCTGCGGGAGGTCTGGAGAAGCCGTCGGGGTGCGCCCTGACGAGGCCCCCGGCGTCCGCCGGAGTGCGCCGGGACGCGCCCCCGGTGTCCGCCGGGGTGTGCGCCGGGACACGCGGGGCGCTTCCGGTGCGCTGAGTGACGGGTTCGGTGCACAGGGTAGTTGAGACGCGGTCCACACACCAAAGCCGACCCGCGGGGTCGGCAGCGGCGCCGCCATACGTCAAACTGGTCTTCCGTGAGCCTCCATCCCCCGTCACCCGCCCGAGTGGTGCTGCTCTGCGGCCCGTCGGGTTCGGGCAAGTCCCTCGTCGCCGCCCGCTCCGGGCTGCCCGTGCTGCGCCTCGACGACTTCTACAAGGAGGGCGACGACCCGACGCTCCCCCAGGTGGCGGGGAGTTCGGACATCGACTGGGACCATCCCGGGTCGTGGGACGCGGACGTCGCGGTCGCGGCGATCGCCCGGCTGTGCGCGACCGGCAGCACCGGCGTGCCCGTCTACGACATCTCGCTCAGCGCCCGCACCGGTGAGCAGGAGCTGCACATCGGAAGCACCCCGCTGTTCGTGGCCGAGGGCGTCTTCGCCGCCGAGATCGTGGAGCGCTGCCGTGAACTGGGCCTGCTGGCCGACGCGCTGTGCCTGACCCGCGGCCCGCTCACCACCTTCCGCCGCCGCTTCCTGCGGGATCTGAAGGAGGGCCGCAAGTCGGTGCCGTTCCTGCTGCGCCGCGGCTGGCGGCTGATGCGTGCCGAGCGCTCGATCGTGGCCCGCCAGGTGGCCCTGGGCGCCCACCCCTGCGACCGCGACGAGGCGCTGGGACGGCTGGCCGCGGCGGCGGCCGAAGGCCGGACGCAGGCACCCACGGCGGCCTGAGAACGCGAGGAAGCGGGGCGGGGCGCCTCCCCCGGCGTCCCTCCAGCGCACGGGAGCGGGACGGGGACGCCCCCGCACACACGGAAGCGGGACTGGACGGACCCCCCGGCCCTCCAGTCCCGCTCCCTTTGTGCGCTCCCCCCACGTTCCCCCGTGGTGGTGCTTCCCCCCGTTTTCCCCCGTGTCCCCCGTGCTTCCCCCCGTGTTCTCCCCGTTCCCCCCGGCCTCCGGCCCGGCTCGTTCAGGCGACGAGCTCGCCGAAGGACTCCTCCTGGTCACGGCCGAAGCTGAGGACCTCGTCCTCGCGCAGCCGGCGCAGGGACCGCCAGATGCTGGACTTCACCGTGCCGACGCTGATGCCGAGGATCTCCGCGATCTCCGGGTCCGTGCGGCCCTCGTAGTAGCGCAGGACCAGCATGGTGCGCTGGAGTTCGGGCAGCCGGGCCAGCGCCTGCCACAGCACCGCGCGCAGCTCGGTGCCGCGCATGGCGTCCGTGTCGCCGGGCGTCTCCGGCAGTTCCTCGGTCGGGTACTCGTTGAGCTTGCGGCGCCGCCAGGCGCTGATGTGCAGATTGGTCATGGTGCGGCGGAGGTATCCGCCGACCGCCGCCTTGTCACTGATCCGGTCCCACGCCCGGTACGTCGAGAACAGCGCGCTCTGCAGCAGGTCCTCGGCCTCGAAGCGGTCGCCGGTGAGGTGGTAGGCGGTCGCGTACAGGGAGGCGCGGCGCTCCTGCACGTAGGCGGTGAACTCCGCCTCCGACAGGGTGCGGCGCTCCCCCGGGTCCTCCCCGTACGCGGTTCCCCCGTGCGTTTCCCCCGTGTGCGCGTCAACCACCGTCATGAACGCGGTGTGCTGACGCCCGGTACCGCGAGCGCACCCCCGCGGGCTCACGGCACCGGACTTCTCCGAACCCCGGGTGACGTTCACATCGTGCAGACGCGTGACCACTGCGCTGGTGCCAGCACTGTGCAGCGTGTTCATCTCGCGCCCCCCGTCGTGGAGTTCCGGTGTTCGTGCTTGCTTCCTTGCCTGTGCCGAAAAGCTTGCCGCCGCCACTTCATCGCCGTGTCCGCCGACTGTCACAGACGTGTCACAGGGGTCGGTACGGCCGTGACGGGGGTGGTCACGGCCCGCAACGCAACGGCTGCGCGGACGGCCGTACGGACGGTGGTACGGACGCGTCCGGGCAGCGGATCGTTCCGGCAAGTCGGGCGGGAGCGCTCCAGGTGTCGAAACCCCGGCCCGGCATGGGCCAGAATGAGGCCCGTGCCTTCCCTGTTGCTGATCGAGGACGACGACGCCATCCGGACGGCCCTGGAGCTCTCACTGACGCGCCAGGGACACCGGGTGGCCACCGCTGCCAGCGGTGAGGACGGTCTGAAGCTGCTGCGCGAGCAGCGGCCGGACCTGATCGTGCTGGACGTGATGCTGCCCGGCATCGACGGCTTCGAGGTGTGCCGGCGCATCCGGCGCACCGACCAGCTGCCGATCATCCTGCTGACCGCGCGCAGCGACGACATCGACGTGGTGGTCGGCCTGGAGTCCGGCGCCGACGACTACGTCGTCAAGCCCGTGCAGGGCCGGGTGCTCGACGCCCGGATCCGCGCCGTGCTGCGCCGCGGGGAGCGGGAGGCGACCGACTCGGCGACCTTCGGCAGCCTGGTCATCGACCGTGCGGCGATGACAGTGACGAAGAACGGCGAGGACCTCCAGCTGACCCCGACCGAGCTGAGGCTGCTGCTCGAGCTGAGCCGGCGGCCGGGGCAGGCGCTGTCCCGGCAGCAGCTGCTGCGGCTGGTGTGGGAGCACGACTACCTCGGTGACTCGCGGCTCGTGGACGCCTGTGTGCAGCGGCTGCGCGCGAAGGTGGAGGACGTGCCGTCGTCCCCGACACTGATCCGTACCGTGCGCGGGGTCGGCTACCGCCTGGACGCGCCTCAGTGACCAAGGAGCAAGGGGGGCTCCGCGGCTGGGCCGCGGGACGCAAGGGGGCACTGTCCCGGCTGCGGTTCACGAGCCTGCGGCTGCGGCTGGTCGTGGTGTTCGCGCTGGTGGCGCTGACCGCCGCCGTGTCCGCGTCCGCGATCGCCTACTGGCTCAACCGGGAGGCGGTGCTCACCCGCACCCAGGACGCGGTGCTGCGGGACTTCCAGCAGGAGATGCAGAACCGGGCGGGCGCGCTGCCCGCGCATCCCACCCAGGACCAGCTGCAGCACACGGCCGGCCAGATGGCGGGCAGCAGCCGGCGGTTCAGCGTGCTGCTGGTCGCCCAGGACGCGAACGGCAGGCCGGTGTACGGCAACTCCGGGGGCCTGAGCGGCTTCGCCCTGGAGGACGTGCCCGAGTCGCTGCGCGTCGCGGTGAACAAGCGGCAGCCGGTGTCCTCGGCGAACAGGTCGCCGTACCACCTGTACTGGCAGCGGGTCACCGAGCACGGCACGCCGTACCTGGTGGCGGGGACCCGGGTGATCGGCGGCGGCCCGACCGGCTACATGCTCAAGTCACTGGAGCCGGAGGCCAAGGACCTCAACTCGCTGGCCTGGTCGCTGGGGATCGCCACGGCCCTCGCCCTGATCGGCGCCGCGCTGCTCGCGCAGGCCGCCGCCACCACCGTGCTGAAGCCGGTGCACCGCCTCGGCGTCGCCGCGCGGCGCCTCGGCGAGGGCAAGCTGGACACCCGGCTGCGCGTGTCCGGCACCGACGAACTGGCCGACCTGTCCCGCACGTTCAACAACGCGGCCGAGGCGCTGGAGAAGCGGGTCGCCGACATGGCCGCCCGCGACGAGGCCTCCCGCCGTTTCGTGGCCGACATGAGCCATGAGCTGCGTACGCCGCTGACCGCCATCACCGCCGTGACGGAGGTGCTGGAGGAGGAGCTGGACTCCGAGAGCGGCGGCATCGACCCGATGATCGAGCCCGCGGTCCGGCTCGTGGTCAGCGAGACCCGGCGGCTGAACGACCTGGTGGAGAACCTGATGGAGGTCACCCGCTTCGACGCGGGGACGGCCCGCCTGGTCCTGGACGACGTCGACATCGCCGACCAGATCACCGCGTGCATCGACGCCCGCGCCTGGCTGGACGCGGTGGAGCTGGACGCCGAGCGCGGTCTGCACGCCCGCCTGGACCCGCGCCGCCTGGACGTCATCCTCGCCAACCTGATCGGCAACGCGCTCAAGCACGGCGGCTCGCCGGTGCGGGTGTCGGTGCGGGAGACGGCCGGGGAGCCGCCGCAGCAGGCGGAGATCGTCATCGAGGTCCGCGACCACGGTCCGGGCATCCCGGAGGACGTCCTGCCGCACGTCTTCGACCGCTTCTACAAGGCGAGCGCCTCCCGGCCGCGCTCCGAGGGCAGCGGCCTCGGCCTGTCCATCGCCCTGAACAACGCCCACATCCACGGCGGCGACATCACCGCCGCCAACTCCCCCGACGGCGGTGCCGTGTTCACCCTGCGCCTGCCCAAGGACGCCTCGGCCCTCGCCGAGGAACGGCAGGAGAGGGGCCGGGAGCGGGACGGCAAGAAGGACAAGAAGGAGAGGAACCGCGACAGGGACAGGGACAGGGCCAAGGACGAGGGCAGGGGCAAGGACGAGGGCAGGGGCAAGGACGAGGGCAGGGGCAAGGACAAGGGCAAGGGCCGGGGCGACGACTCGGAGGGTGACGTCCGATGAACGTACGCCGGCTCCTTGTGGCCGCCCTCCCCGTACCCGCCGCGGCCCTGCTGCTCACCGGCTGCGGCATCCGCCCCACCGAGGTGCCCACGGACTTCGGCGCCGCGCCCTCGCGGGTGCCCTGCTCGGTGTCCCAGCCCGACCTGTCCTCGCCGGCCCCGCGCGGACTGCCCGTGCAGGTGTTCCTGCTGTGCGGCTCGTCGCTGGTGGCCGTCGACCGCACGGTGCGGGTGCCGGAGGGCACGGCGGACGTACGGCGCCGGGTGGTCGTGGCGCAGGGCCTGCTGGACCAGCTCGCCGCGCCGCCCTCGGCCGGTGAGAAGGCGGCCGGTTACACCACGCACGTTCCGGCCGGGCTGAAGGCCACCGGCCCGCACCCCAGGGACCCCGAGGACGCGCTCCGGCTGAGCGCCGACCCGGCCGGCCTCATCCCCTACGCCCTCGCCCAGATCGTGTGCACGCTGTCCGACTCGGCGGCGGCCGAGGGGGACGGCTCCGTGGTCCTGGGCGGACCCGGCGAGGCCCGTCCGCGCCGCTACGAGTGCACCGAGCAGGTCCGCTCCCACCCCGGCACCACCGTGCCGCCGTCCACGGAGGTGGCCGCCGGCTGACGTCCGGCCGTCGGTCGCGTGTGGCACAGGACTCATTCCGGTGCGTGTCCGGCTTCCCGGAACCGATCCCGCCGGTGACGGCGTCTAGGGGGGCGTGCAGCGTCAAGGCTCCATCGGCGGCAACGCCGCGATCCGCGTCCGCGTGACAGGGGGTGTCCTCCTCGTCGCCCATCTCGCGCTCGTCGCCTGGCTCACGCTGCGCCCCCTGGACGTCCCCTGGGTGACGCCCGCCAACTTCCGTCCGCTCGCCACCGTCCGCGCCGACCTGGCCCTCGGCGGGGCCGAGGCGGCCCGGCGCATCGGCGCGGGCCTCGCACTGCTCGCCCCGCTGGGCGTCCTGCTGCCGATGGCGCACGGCAGGCTCCGCGTCTCCGCGCCGGCGTCCCTGGTCCGTACGACGGCGGCCGGCGCCCTCGCCTCCGTGGGCATCGCCCTGCTGCAGACCGGGGTCCCCGGCCGGGTGGCCGACGTCGACACCCTCCTGCTCAACACGGTGGGCGTGGCCCTCGCGCACCTCGCCCTGGTCCCCGCGGGCCGGTTGCTCCTCCGCCGCAGGGCGGAGCGCCGGGACCGTTCGGCCGCCCGCCAGGAGGACCCGTCCCAGGGACGGACCCCGACGATTCCCAGGGTCGGCATCGCCCCGTGGAGCGACGCTTTGCCCCCTTCGTCTCCGTAACGTGGAAGTCGCTCGGGGCCGCCGACGGGGCGGCCTCGCACCGACGCTCACGAGGAGTCGAGATGACCGCCCTTGCCCGCCCGACCCACGGCCGCATGATCGGTGGAGTGTGCGCCGCGCTGGCTCGGCGCTTCGGTACCTCCGCGACGACGATGCGGGTGATCTTCCTGCTGTCCTGCCTGCTGCCGGGGCCGCAGTTCGTGGTCTACATAGCGCTGTGGATCCTGCTGCCCTCGGAGGACAAGACCCGTACGGCGTGGTGAGCGCGGTACCGCGCGGGAAGCGCGGTATGGCGCGGTGGGTGCTGTACGGCGCGGTGGCCGTACCGCGCGGTGAGCGCCCTACCGCGCGGTGGGCGCCGTACGCCGTACCGCCGCACCCACGAGGTCCTGTGCCCCTCCCCCGACACACGGACGCCGTCGGCGCGCACCCGGGACAACGGGTGGGCGCCGACGGCGTTCTCGTCGTGCGGTGGGCGTGCTCAGGCCAGCGGAAGGCCGGCCAGGCCCACGCCCTGGGTGGGCAGGCGCACCGGGAGGCCGCCGAGCAGGCCGGCGACGGGCTTGGTCGGGTCCTGCTTCAGCGCGGTCCGGGTGGCCGGCTTCGCCGCGGTGAGGCCGCTGCGGACGGCCGGCTTGGCCTGGTCGAGCGCCTGGCCGGCCGCCGGCAGCGACTTGGCGGCGCCCTGCGTCGGGAGCGCCTTGCTGACGGTGCCCAGTGCCTGCCCGGCGTCCGGGGCGGCCGGCGCCGCGTTCGCGGCACCCGCGCCGGCGGCGGCGAAGGCGGCACCGAGGGCGGCGACACCGAGGGTCTTGGCGGCAGACTGCTTCATGAAAACGCGTCCTTGAATGGAAGACGGGGAACTGAGCGGTCCACGACCGTAAACACGCCAGGACCTCCCCCGCAAACAACGAAATAAGGACGGATGGTGAAGCCCGTCCGTGTCCCGTGTCCCCCATTCAGCCCTCTGCGGCCCCGGAACCGCTGGTGGCGGCGGCCTGCGTAAACAGCCATTCGGACTTGAGGGCCGCATATCCGGGCTTGATCACGTCATTGATCATCCCCAGCCGTTCATCGAAAGGAATGAACGCGGACTTCATCGCATTGACAGTGAACCACTGCATGTCGTCGAGCGTGTAGCCGAATGCCTCGACAAGGTGCTCGAATTCGCGGCTCATGCTGGTGTGGGACATCAGCCGGTTGTCCGTGTTGACGGTGGCCCGGAAGTGCAGCCGGCGCAGCAGCCCGATGGGGTGCTCGGCGTAGGAGGAGGCGGCGCCGGTCTGGAGGTTGGAGCTGGGGCACAGCTCCAGCGGGACGCGCTTGTCGCGGACGTAGGAGGCGAGCCGCCCGAGCTCGACGCGGCCGTCCTCGTGCACGTGGATGTCGTCGATGATGCGCACCCCGTGGCCGAGCCGGTCCGCGCCGCACCACTGCAGCGCCTGCCAGATGGACGGCAGTCCGAACGCCTCGCCGGCGTGGATGGTGAAGTGGTTGTTCTCCCGTTTGAGGTACTCGAAGGCGTCCAGGTGCCGGGTGGGCGGGTAACCGGCCTCCGCGCCGGCGATGTCGAAGCCGACGACGCCCAGGTCGCGGTAGTGGTTGGCGAGTTCGGCGATCTCCAGGGCGCGGGCGGCGTGCCGCATGGCGGTGAGCAGGGCGCCGACCCGGATGCGCCGGCCGGCCGCCAGCGCGGCCCGCTCGCCCTCCCGCAGGCCCTCGTTGACGGCCTCGACGACCTCCTCCAGGCTCAGCCCGCCCTCCAGGTGCTGCTCTGGGGCGTAGCGCACCTCGGCGTAGACGACCCCGTCGGCGGCGAGGTCCTCGGCGCACTCGCGGGCGACCCGGACGAGGGCGTCGCGGGTCTGCATCACCGCCACGGTGTGCGAGAAGGTCTCCAAGTACCGTTCGAGGGAGCCGGAGTCGGCGGCCTCGCGGAACCACAGGCCGAGCTTGTCCGGGTCGGTGGCGGGGAGCCGGCCGTACCCGGCCTCCCGGGCGAGTTCGACGATCGTGGCCGGGCGCAGCCCGCCGTCGAGGTGGTCGTGCAGCAGAACCTTGGGCGCCCGGCGGATCTGGTCCGTGCTCGGGGTGTTCCCCAGGTGGGCAGTCTGGCTCGTCATCTCCGCACTCTAACTCCTACGCGCGTAGAGGGATCCTGTACACATCCGCCGATACGTAACGGTGACCGCACGGACGGGTGGCGTACACGACCGCTTCTGACACTGTTCTGTCATGGCACAGCAAGCGATGCCGGTTCGCACGGCCCGGCTGGGGAGGACGCTCGGCACGGAGCCGGCGACGGTCAGCGGAGTGGTGCTGCTGCTCCCCGGGGGCGAGGAGGTGTCCGTCCGCAGACCGTCCCCGGTGCTGGGAACGGCCTCGGTGCGGGCCCTCGGGCGCCGGCTGGCGCGCGACGGACGCGGCGAGGGCCTGGCCGCCCACGTGGTCCACTACCGCTACCGCGGCTGGAACGGCGGCGAGGCGCATCCGGCCCGCGACGCCACCTGGGCCGTGGAGGAGGCCGTACGGCGCTACGGCGACGTGCCGGTGTGCCTGGCGGGGGTCGACATGGGCGGGCGGGCGGCACTGCACGCCGGCGGGCACGAGGCCGTCAACTCCGTGGTGGCCATCGCCCCCTGGCTGCCGGGGGACGACGTGGCCGCCTCACCGGAACCGGTGAAACAGCTCGCCGGCCGGCGGGTGCTGATCGTGCACGGCACCCACGACGGCCGCAACGACCCCGAACTGTCCTTCCGGTTCGCGGCCCGGGCGAAGAAGGCCAACCGGGACGTGTGCCGGTTCGAGGTCCACGCCGACGGGCACGGTCTGCACCAGTACCGCGCCGAAGTCCTCGCGCTCGCCTCGGACTTCGTCATGGGGGCGCTGTTCGGCGCCCCGCTGTCGCGGCCGGTGCAGGACGCGCTGGCCGCGCCGCCTCCGCTCGGGCTGCGGATGCCGCTGGCGGCGGGCTTCGGGCGGACACTGCGGCGGTGGTGAGGGCGCGGGGGCGGGGGCAGGAACCCGGGACGGGGCCAGGCGCCCGGGGCGGGGCGGGATCGGCAGGGGAGGCCGCTCAGGCCGGGAGCAGCTTCCCGCGCTTGGACAGCAGGAACTTCTTGAAGGCGGCCACCGGCGGGGTGTCCGGGTGGCCCTCCAGCCAGGCCACGCCGATCTCCCGTACCGCCCGCGGGGCCGTGACCGTCAGTTCGGCCACGCCGGGGCGGGGAACGGCCGGCGGCGGGAGCAGGGCCACGCCCAGGCCCGCCGCGACCAGGCCGCGCAGCGTCTCCGCCTCCTCCCCCTCGAAGGCGACCCGCGGCTTGAAGCCCGCCTCGCGGCACAGGTCGTCGGTGATGCGGCGCAGGCCGTAGCCGGGCTCCAGGGTCACGAAGGTCTCGTCGGCGGCCTCGGCCAGCCGGACCCGGCGGCGGCCGGCCAGCCGGTGGTCGGCCGGGACCACGAGCCGCAGCTTCTGCTCGTCGAGGCGGCGCGCGGCGAGGTCCGGCGCGCTGGGCACCGGTGAGGTCAGGCAGAGGTCCAGCTCGCCCGCCCGCAGCCCCTCCAGCATGGCCTCGCCGTAGTTCTGCACGAGGCTGAAGCGGACCCGGGGGTGGTCGGCGCGGAAGGCGTGGATGAGGCCGGGCACGGTCTCGGCGCCCATGGTGTGCAGGAAGCCGAAGGCGACCTTGCCGGTGGCCGGGTCGGCGTCGGCACGCACCTCGTCGGCGGCGCGCTCGATCTCGGCGAGGGCGCGCTCGACGGAGCCGAGGAAGGTGCGGCCGGCCGGGGTGAGGGACAGCGTGCGGCCCCGGCGGGCGAACAGGTCGACGCCGAGGTCCTGCTCGAGGCGGACCATGGCCCGGGACAGGGTGGACTGCGGGACCTGCATCTCCTGCGCGGCCCGGGTCACGTGCTCGGTGCGGGCGACGCCCGCGAAGTGGGCGAGGCGGGGGGCGAGCAGCGCGGCGATGTCCCGTGTGTCTTTTGTGTCACTGGACGGTGACAGGCGCGGCTGTGACCTCTGTTGATGCTCCATGGGAACGATTATGGCGATTCCGTGCATTGGACGGATGAACGGGCCGCTCCGTAGCGTCGAGGCATGTCTCCCGCCAGTACCGGGGCGTCCACCACCCTGGGCGCCGCCTCGTCCGTCCCGTCCGCCTCGCCGGTGCCGTCCGCCTCGCCGGTGCCGTCGGTTCCTTCCGACGGAGCCGCCGCCACCGCCCAGGCCGCCGGAGCCACCGGAACCGCCCGGGCCGCCGAGGCCGCCCGGGCCGCCGACCCCCGTATGGCCCCGGGCGGGCCCGGCTACCGCCGGATGAGCCTCGCCCTCTTCCTCGCCGGCGTCGCCACCTTCGCGCTGCTGTACGCCACGCAGGCGCTGCTGCCGCTGATCTCGGGCGAGTTCGGGGTGACGGCGAGCGAGGCGAGCTGGACCGTGGCGGCGGCCACCGGCGGGCTCGCGCTGTTCGTCCTGCCGATGAGCGCCCTGTCCGAGCGCTTCGGGCGGCGCACGGTGATGACCGCCTCGCTCGCGGTGGCGGTGACCGTCGGCCTGCTGGTGCCCTTCGCGCCGTCGCTCGGCACGCTCGTCGTACTGCGGGCGCTGCAGGGCGCCGCGCTGGCCGGGGTGCCCGCCTCGGCGCAGGCGTATCTGGCCGAGGAGGTCCGGCCCCGGGCGCTGGTGACGGCGATCGGCCTGTTCGTGGCCGGGAACAGCGTGGGCGGCATGAGCGGCCGGGTCGTCACCGGCTGGGTCGCCCAGGCGTGGGGCTGGCGGCCCGCCGTCGCCGTGGTCGGGGTGATCGCCGTGCTGTGCGCCGTCTCCTTCCGGCTGCTGCTCCCGGCCCCGCGGCACTTCACCGCCGGCTCGCTGCGCCCGCGGGTGCTGGCCGGCACGGTCCGCGACCACCTCGCCGACCCGCTGCTGCGCCGCCTGTACGCGATCGGCGCGCTGTTCATGACGGTCTTCGGCGGGGTCTACACGGTGATCGGCTACCGCCTGACCGGGGCGCCCTTCTCCCTCCCCCAGGGCATCGCCGGCTCGGTCTTCCTGGTGTACCTGGTGGGCACCGTGTCGGCTTCGACGGCGGGCCGGCTGGTGGGCCGGCTGGGCCGCAGGGGCGCCCTGTACCTGGCGGCGGCCACGACGGCGGCCGGGCTGCTGCTGTCCCTGCTGGACTCGGTGGTGCCGGTACTGCTGGGCCTGGTGCTGATCACGGCGGGCTTCTTCGCCGGTCACGCGGTGGCCTCCTCGGCGGTCAGCAGGACCGCCACGCACGGCCGCGCCCAGGCCTCGGCGCTGTACCAGTCGGCGTACTACATCGGGTCCAGCGCGGGCAGCACGGCCGGCGCCGTCGCCTTCCACGCCCGGGGCTGGGCCGGAACGGTCGGGGTGGGCGTGCTGGCGGTGCTGGGCGTGGTGGCCATCACCCTGCTGGGGTCACGGGCGGCGCGCGCGGCGGCCCGGCGGGAGCCGGCGGCGGCGTGACGGCGTGCGGGCCGCGGCCCCCGTAGCGCGCCGGTCGCGACCCGTGCCGGCGCACCGGCCGCGGCCGCCGGCGTGACGCGCCGGCCGCGACCCCGGCCGGCGCACCGGCCGTGACCTGCCGGTTCTCCCGCTGAGGGGGCCGTTGTCAGTGGGCTGCGGTAGCTTCCGGAGTGCTGGGCGCGACGGCGCGCTCCGGATGTCAGGGCCGCAGGGGCGGGTGGACACGATGGGCAACGGCACGGCGACGACGACCGATCTCGACACGCAGCTGGAGAAGTACCGGGTCGAGCTGACCGGCTACTGCTACCGCATGCTCGGCTCGTCCTTCGAGGCGGAGGACGCGGTCCAGGACACCCTGGTCCGCGCCTGGCGGAGCCACGACAAGTTCGAGGGCCGCTCCAGCCTGCGGTCGTGGCTGTACCGGATCGCGACGAACGTATGCCTGGACATGCTGACGGCGGGCAACAAGCGGGCCCGGCCGATGGACCTCACCGAGCCGACGCCGCTGGCCCGGGCCGCGCTGGCGCCCCGCCCCGACCACACCTGGCTGGAGCCGATGCCCGACGGCCGGGTCCTGCCCGCCGTCGAGGACCCGGCGGAGGCGGCCGTCGCCAAGGAGTCGGTGCGGCTGGCGTTCATGGCGGCGCTGCAGCAGCTGCCGCCCAAGCAGCGGGCGGTGCTGATCCTGCGGGAGGTGCTGGCCTGGAAGGCGAGCGAGGTCGCCGAGCTGCTCGGCACCACGGTCGCCTCGGTCAACAGCGCCCTGCAGCGGGCGCGGGCCACGCTCGCCGAGCGGGAGGACCGGGGCGCCCGCGCCGATGTCTCCGACCCGCTGGACGAGGAGCAGCGCAAGCTCCTGGAGCGCTATGTGAAGGCGTTCGAGGGGTACGACATGACGGCGCTGACCGCGCTGCTGGCCGAGGACGCGGTGATGACGATGCCGCCGTTCGACCTGTGGCTGACCGGCGCCCCGGACATCACCGGCTTCATGACCACCCTGGGCGCCGCCTGCGCGGGCTCCCGCCTGGTGCCGGTCGAGGCCAACGGGCTGCCCGGCTTCGCCCAGTACAAGCCGGACCCGGAGCGGGGCGGCTTCGGCGCGTGGGCGGTGCAGGTACTGGAGACCTCAGACGGCCGGATCACCGGGTTCCACTGCTTCCTCGACACCCAGCGCTGGTTCCCGCTGTTCGGGCTGCCGCTCCGTCTCGAGGGCGAGACCGACCAGGCCGAGCAGGGCGCATAGCCCGGGACCGGGGGCGCGCAGGCGGATACGGCCCCCGGCCCGGCGGGCGGCGAGCTGGAGCCGCGCCAGCAGGTCGACGGCGCCCAGGCCCGGCGGCCCCAGCCCGGCCACGTCGCACACCACGGCACCGGCCCCGGTCGTCTCCAGCAGCCCGCGCACGTCGTCGCACAGCCCCTCCACCTCCTCCCGGGTGACGGGCCCGGTCAGCACGAGTACGGCGGGCGTCGTGGCATCCACGACCGGTAGACCCCCCTGCGGGCGACAACTCATCGCGGCGCGTGACCCGCCGGAGATCACATTGACCTGCCGCCCTCCCGCCCCGGAGGGTGAGTGCATGCCCCATGGATCAGCACCGCCCTGGATACCCGACGGCCTCCCGCCCCGCGCCGAGGAGGCCGTGTGCAAGGGGTGCTGACCGGTTTCGCGGTCATCGCCGTCGTGATCGGCGTCGGCTGGCTGATCGGGCGGCGCGGTTACCTCGGCGACCAGGGTCAGGACGTGCTGACCAGGCTGGCCTTCCATGTGGCGACCCCGGCCCTGCTGTTCACCACGCTGGCCCGGGCCGACCTGTCGGTGGTCTTCTCGGGCCGGCTGCTGGTGACGGCGGCGAGCACGGCGGCGGCGGCCGGCGTCTTCGTGGCGTTCGGCGTGGTACGGCACTGGGGCGTGGGCCGCACCACGATCGGCGCCCTGTGCTCCAGTTACGTCAACTCGGGCAACCTGGGCATCCCGATCGCCGCGTACGTCCTCGGTGACGCCTCACTGGTGGCCCCGGTGCTGCTGTTCCAGCAGATCCTGGTCACGCCCGTCGCCCTGACGATCCTGGACCTGTCCGGCGCGGGCGAGAAGGGCCCCCTGTGGCAGCGCCTGCTCACCCCGCTGCGGAACCCGGTCGCGGTGGGCGCCCTGAGCGGCGTACTGGTCTCGGCCACCGGTGTGCGGGTGCCCGGCCCGGTGCTGGAGCCGCTCACCCTGATCGCCCACATGTCCGTCCCGGCCGTCCTGCTGGCCTTCGGCATCGCCCTGCGCGGCGGCGCGGCCCCCGGCCGGGGCCGGGACCGCCACCTGGTGCTGCTGTCGGTGGCGCTGAAATCCGTGGGCCAGCCCCTCGCCGCCTGGGCGCTGGCGACGAGCGTCTTCGGACTGCGGGGCCCGCAACTGCTGGACGTGGTGGTGACCTCGGCCCTGCCCGCCGCCCAGAACCTCTTCACCTACGCCGGTCGCTACCGCGTGGGCGAGTCACTTGCCCAGGAGTCGATCCTGCTGTCGACCATCGCGTCGGTGCCGGTGCTGGTGGCGGTCGCGGCGTTGTTGGGGTGACCGCGCATCGGTCCACCGGGAACTCGCCGGTGTCGATCACGACATCGAAGGGCGCGGGAGGTCGTCCCAGCTCCGCTCGGGGCCTCGCTCACGGTGAGTGCGCTCATGGCGGTTCTCCCATCGGTGGGTCACCGATTCCAGCACGCCGAACGGGACCGGTGGCGGTCCACCGATCCCGTTCACCCGAATGGAAGAAACGCCTGTTCAGGCGATACGTTCCAGCACCACCGGGGACGCCGTGAAGTCGGTGCCCGGGGCGGCGATGTCGTAGGAGCCCTCGACCGCCTCCAGTGCGTACGCGAAGCGCTCCGGGGTGTCCGTGTGGAGGGTCAGCAGGGGCTGGCCCTGCGTCACCGTGTCGCCCGGCCTGGCGTGGAGTTCGACGCCCGCCGCCGCCTGCACCGGGTCCTCCTTGCGGGCGCGGCCCGCGCCCAGGCGCCAGGCCGCGATGCCGATGCCGTAGGCGTCGAGGCGGGTCAGCACGCCGGAGGCGGCGGCCTTGACCACGTGCTGTTCCTTCGACGTGGGCAGGGGCGCGTCCGGGTCGCCGCCCTGGGCCGCGATCATGCGGCGCCAGACGTCCATCGCCGAGCCGTCGGCCAGGGCCTTGGCGGGGTCGGCGTCCTTCAGCCCGGCCGCGTCCAGCATCTCGCGGGCCAGGGCGAGGGTCAGCTCCACCACGTCCGCCGGGCCGCCGCCCGCCAGGACCTCCACGGACTCGCGGACCTCCAGGGCGTTGCCCGCCGTCAGGCCCAGCGGGGTGGACATGTCGGTGAGCAGGGCGACCGTCCGCACGCCGTGGTCCGTGCCGAGGCCGACCATGGTGGACGCCAGCTCACGGGCGTCCTCGAGGGTCTTCATGAACGCGCCGGAGCCCACCTTGACGTCCAGGACCAGGCTGCCCGTGCCCTCCGCGATCTTCTTGGACATGATCGAGGAGGCGATCAGCGGGATCGCCTCGACCGTGCCGGTCACGTCGCGCAGCGCGTAGAGCTTCTTGTCCGCCGGGGCCAGGCCGTCGCCCGCCGCGCAGATCACCGCGCCGGTGGTGTCGAGGACGTTCAGCATCTCCTCGTTGGACAGCAGGGCCCGCCAGCCGGGGATCGACTCCAGCTTGTCCAGCGTGCCGCCGGTGTGTCCGAGGCCGCGGCCGGACAGCTGCGGGACGGCCGCGCCGCACGCCGCCACCAGCGGGGCCAGCGGCAGGGTGATCTTGTCGCCGACGCCGCCCGTCGAGTGCTTGTCCGCGGTCGGGCGGGACAGCGAGGAGAAGTCCATGCGCTCGCCGGAGGCGATCATCGCGGCGGTCCAGCGGGCGATCTCGCGCCGGTTCATGCCGTTGAGCAGGATGGCCATCGCGAGCGCGGACATCTGCTCGTCGGCGACCTCCCCGCGGGTGTACGCGTCGATGACCCAGTCGATCTGCTCGTCGCTGAGCTCGCCGCGGTCCCGCTTGGTGCGGATGACGGAGATGGCGTCCATGGCCATGGGTGTCGGGTTCCTTCCGGGTGCGAAGGGGGTGAGGCGCCGCGGCCCCCCTGATCGCTCAGGAGGGCCGCGGCGCGGTGTCACTTGGTGAGATGGTCCGGGCCGAAGGCCTGCGGCAGCATCTCGGACAGCGGCAGGATGCCCTCCGGGGTCTCCAGCAGCATCCGCGGCCCGCCGGCCTCGTACAGCAGCTGGCGGCAGCGCCCGCACGGCACCAGGATGTCGCCGTTGCCGTCCACGCAGGTGAAGTGGGTCAGCCGCCCGCCGCCGGTGTTGTGCAGCTGGGAGACGAGGCCGCACTCGGCGCACAGACCGATCCCGTAGGAGGCGTTCTCGACGTTGCAGCCGGTGACGATCCGGCCGTCGTCGACCAGGGCGGCGACGCCCACCGGGTAGTGCGAGTAGGGCACGTAGGCGCGGGTCATCGCCGCGCGCGCCTCCTCGCGCAGTGCCGCCCAGTCGGCCTCCGGCCCGTCCGCCGTCACTTGCCCTGCCCCTTCCGGTACGGCAGGCCGTCCGCCTTCGGCATCCGCAGATGCTGCGCCGACAGCGACAGCACCAGCAGGGTGACGATGTACGGGGTGGCCGTCACGAGCTGGCGGGGGACCTCGTTGGTGGAGGTGTACCAGACGAACATCGCGGCCGCGATCACGGCGGTGACCAGCGCGGGAACGTACTTCTTGCGCCAGGCCAGGTAGGCCGCCCCGAACACCAGCAGGATCGCCAGCAGCAGGATGAGCGCGTGGACGTTCACCGTGCCGCCGCGCAGGTTCAGGCTGTCGGTGTAGCCGAACAGGCCCGCGCCGAGGGCGAGGCCGCCCGGCATCCAGTTGCCGAAGATCATCGCGGCGAGGCCGATGTAGCCGCGGCCGGCGGTCTGGCCGTCGAGGTAGACGTTGGAGGCCACGATCGACAGGAACGCGCCGCCCAGGCCGGCGAAGCCGCCGGAGATGATCACGGCGATGTACTTGTACTTGTAGACGTTGACGCCGAGCGACTCCGCCGCGACCGGGTTCTCGCCGCAGGAGCGCAGGCGCAGCCCGAAGGCGGTGCGCCACAGCACCCACCAGGTCACCGGCACGAGCGCGACCGCGACGACGGTGAGCGGCGACAGGTCGGTGATCAGGCCGCCGAGCAGGCCGGCGAGGTCGGAGAGCAGGAACCAGTGCTTGCCGTTGAGCGTCTCCAGCCAGTCCGACAGGCCGGGCACGGAGAAGCTGCCCAGCGAGTCGATCGGCGGGGACTGCTTGGAGGAGCCCTGGGGCGCGTTCTCGAAGGTGAACTTGGACAGGTAACGGGTGGTGCCCAGGGCCAGGATGTTGATCGCCACACCGGACACGATGTGGTTGACGTTGAAGGTCACCGTGGCGATGGCGTGCAGCACCGCGCCGAGCGCGCCGCCGACGACGCCGAACAGGACGCCGGCCCACGGGCCCCACTGGTAGCCGGCCCAGGCGCCGAACCAGGTGCCGAGGATCATCATGCCCTCGAGGCCGATGTTGACGACGCCGGAGCGCTCGGACCACAGGCCGCCCAGGCCGGCCAGGCCGATCGGGACGGCCAGGCGCAGCGCGGTGGACATCTGCCCGGTGGAGGTGATGCCGTCGGCGCCGGTGATCAGGCGGACGGCCGAGGTCAGCACCAGCACGCCCGCGATGATCAGCAGGAGCACCGGGAGGGAGACGCGGCGGCCGCCCCTGCCGGGCTTGGCGGCCTGCGGCTTGGCGATGGTCGCGGTGGTCATCGGGCCGCCGCCTCCTTCGTCTGGTCGTTGTTCTTGACGGCCGCGGCGAGTTCCGCGCCGACCAGCTTCTGCTGCCGGCGCAGGCCCCACTGCCGTACGGCCTCGTAGGAGATGACGACGGCGAAGACGATCAGGCCCTGCATGATCGTCGCGATCTCCTTCTCGTACGCCACCGGGGTGGCGTAGTCGAGGGCGGGCGAGGCCTTGTCCAGGAAGGCCCAGAGCAGGGCCGCCAGGGCGATGCCGCCGGGGTTGTTGCGGCCCAGCAGGGCGATGCCGATGGCGGTGAAGCCGAGGCCCGCGGGGAAGCTGAGGCTGTAGGTGTGCGAGTCGCCGAGCAGCAGCGGCAGGCCGGCCAGGCCGGAGACCCCGCCGGAGATCAGCATGGCGGTGAGGACCATGCGCTTGGAGTCGACGCCGGAGGCCGCGGCGGCGGTCTCCGAGGCGCCCGAGGCGCGCAGGTCGAAGCCGAAGCGGGTGCGGTTGAGGACGACCCAGTACAGGACGCCGAGCAGGACGGCGAGGAAGACCAGGCCGTAGATCTCGCCGACGTCCGGGCCGAGGTCGATGCCGGGGATCCAGCCCGACTTGTGCATGATGCCGGTCGTCATGTTGTTGCCGACCTGCACGCCCCACACGTCGGACAGGGTGACGTAGCCGATGACGCTGGTGGCGATGGCGTTGAGCATGATCGTGGCGACGACCTCGCTCACGCCCCGGGTGACCTTCAGCACGCCCGCGATGCCGGCCCAGAAGGCGCCGGTGCACACGGCGACCAGCAGCAGCATCGGGATCTGCAGGAAGGCCGGCAGGGCGACGTTGGCGCCGACCACGGCGGTCATCACGGCGGCGAGCCGGTACTGGCCGTCGACGCCGATGTTGAACAGGTTCATGCGGAAGCCGAGGGCCACCGCGAGCGCGGCGATGTAGTACAGCGACGCCTGGTTGATGATCAGGACCTGGGTGTCGGAGTACGCCGCCTGCTGGAGCATCAGCGAGTACGGTTCGATCGGGCTCTTGCCCGAGGCGATCAGCACGACCGAGGTCAGCAGGATCGCCGCGACGAGCGCGATGACCGGGCCGGCCACCGCGAGGAGCAGTCGCTCCTTGTCGAACTTCTTCATCGGGCCTCGTCCTCCGGACCGGCGTTGTCGTTGCCCTCTTCGGCGGTCTCTGTGTGTTCCAGGCGTCCGGTGGCGGCGCCCGTCATGGCGGAGCCCAGTTCCTCCGGGGTGATGGTGGCCGGGTCGGCCTCGGCGACCAGGCGGCCGTTGTAGATCACCCGCAGGGTGTCGGACAGGCCGATCAGCTCGTCCAGGTCGGCGGAGATCAGCAGGACGGCCAGGCCCTCGCGGCGGGCGTCGCGGATGTGGTCCCAGATCGCGGCCTGCGCGCCGACGTCCACACCGCGGGTGGGGTGGGCGGCGATCAGGAACTTCGGGCTGTGGCTCATCTCGCGGCCGACGATCAGCTTCTGCTGGTTGCCGCCGGACAGGGAGGCGGCGGTGACGTCGATGCCCGGGGTGCGCACGTCGTAGTCGCGGACGATCCGGCGGGTGTCCCGCTGGGCGCCCTTGATGTCGAGCCAGAAACCCTTGGCGTTGGGGCGCTCGGTGACGTGCCCGAGGATGCGGTTCTCCCACAGCGGCGCCTCGAGGAGCAGGCCGTGGCGGTGGCGGTCCTCGGGGATGTAGCCGATGCCCGCCTCGCGGCGGCGGCGGGTGGACCAGGAGGTGATGTCCTCGCCGAGGAAGACGATGGAGCCGGAGTCGGCGTTCTTCAGGCCGATCAGGGCGTCGATCAGCTCCGTCTGGCCGTTGCCCTCGACACCGGCGATGCCCATGACCTCACCGGCGTGGATGGTGAAGGCGACGTCGTCGAGGATGCGCTTGGTCTCGCCGCGCTGGACCTCGTCCATCAGCAGCCCGGCCGAGGACTCGCCGAGCGTCACGGCGCCGGAGGAGTAGACGGTCAGGCCCTTGACCTCGATCACCGGCTTGTCGGTGACGGTCGACTCGGCGGTCTCCGGCGTCGGCAGCTCGCTGCCCACCATCATCTCGGCGAGCTGGCGCGGGGTGGTCCGCGCGGGGACGGCCGTGCCGACGGTCGTGCCCCGGCGGATGACGGTGATGTCGTCGGCGACCGACAGCACCTCGCCCAGCTTGTGGGAGATGAAGATGACCGACAGGCCCTCGGACTTCAGCTCGCGCAGGTTGTGGAAGAGCGCGTCGACCTCCTGCGGGACCAGTACGGCGGTCGGCTCGTCGAGGATCAGGATGCGGGCGCCGCGGTAGAGGACCTTGAGGATCTCCACGCGCTGGCGGTCGGCCACGCCGAGTTCCTCGACCAGGGCGTCGGGGCGGACGCCGAGGCCGTAGCGCTCGGAGATCTCCTTGATCTTCCGGCGGGCGCCGCCGCCGATGCCGTACAGCTTCTCGCTGCCGAGGACGACGTTCTCGAGCACGGTCAGGTTGTCCGCCAGCATGAAGTGCTGGTGGACCATGCCGATGCCGCGGGCGATGGCGTCCGCGGGGCTGCCGAAGGAGACCTGCTCGCCGTCGACCTCGATGGTGCCCTCGTCCGGCTTCTGCATGCCGTAGAGGATCTTCATCAGGGTCGACTTGCCGGCGCCGTTCTCGCCGACGAGGGCGTGCACGGTGCCCTTGCGGACCGTGAGGTGGATGTCCCGGTTGGCCACCACTCCGGGGAATCGCTTGGTGATGCCCGCGAGCTCCACCGCGACTGTCGACTGAGCGGTGAGCGGAGGGCTGCTGGACGCGTCGATGGCGCACTCTCCTCAGGAAAGGGGCCGCTCTACGCGCGTAGCGCCCCTGCTTTAAATAGTGCCCGGACCTGATCGATCTTGAATTGCCTGCGATCCGTTCCGAGCATTGTGCCGCGCGAACGGGGTGCGGTCGTCACCCTCCCGCACCCCGTTCCACAGCCGCAACACTGCCGTGGCAGCGCTTTCGCGACCAGGCCCCGGACGGCCTTCCGGCCGGTCCGAGGGGCCCTGCCGTCAGGTCAGGAGGTCTTGACCTTGATGGTGCCGTTCTTGATGCCTTCCTCGGCCTTCTTCAGCGCGGCCTGGAGGTCGGCGTTGTTCTTGAAGACCGGGTTGGAGTCGGCGAGGCTCACGCCGCCGTTCGACAGCGAGCCGCGGATCTCGCCCGACAGCGGCTTGCCGTCCTTGATGACCGACTTGGCCAGGTCGTACACCGCGCCCGAGACGTTCTTCAGGGCGGAGGTCAGGATGGAGTCCTTGTACTTGGCCAGCGAGGACTGCGCGTACTGGTCGGAGTCGACGCCGATCGCCCACACCTTGTGCTCGGCCGCCGACTGGATGACGCCCTGACCCGACAGGCCCGCCGCGTGGTACACGACGTCCGCGCCCGCCTCGATCTGGCCGTTGGCCGCGTCCTTGCCCTTGTCGGGGCTGGAGAAGCCGCCCTCCTGCGCGGTCTGCGTCAGGTACTGCGACTCGATCTTGATCTTCGGGTTCACCGACCGGGCGCCCTGGACGAAGCCCGCCTGGAACTTGTGGATCAGCGGGATGTCCACACCGCCGATGAAGCCGATGTGGTTCTTCTTGGTGGTCTTCGCGGCGGCGACACCGGCGAGGTAGGAGGACTCCTCCTCGTGGAACACCAGGTCGGCGACGTTCTTGGCCTTGATCTGGTTGTCGTCGATGATGCCGAAGGTGGTCTTCGGGAACTTGGCGGCGACCTCCTTGACGGCCGGCGCGTAGACGAAGCCGACGCCGATGACCGGGTTGTAGCCCGCCTTGGCGAGCGTCTCCAGGCGCTGGACCTTGTCGGCGTCCGTCTCGCCGTCCTGCGGCTCGACGTCCCGGCCGCCGGCGCCGAAGTCCTTCTCGGCCTTCTGGAAGCCGGCGAAGGCGGCGTCGTTGAACGACTGGTCGCCCTTGCCGCCGATGTCGTACGCGAGGCCTATGCCCTTGGACTTGCCGCCGCCCTTCGCGGCCGAGCTGGAGCTGGACGAGCTGCCACAGGCGGAAACAGTGACGGCGAGAGCTGCGGTTGCAACGCCTGCAACCGCGATACGGGACACCCGGCGCATGGAACGAGACTCCTTTGTGCAAGCGCCCAAACCAGGCGCTGGTTCCGCCGCAGCGTAACGCGCGTAGACCTCGTGCAGAACCCTCCCTTACCAGGATGTTATGCGACCGTTTCGAACCACTCCGCGCCCCTCGCGGCCGCGCACCCGGGCGCACGGGCAGCCCCTCCGGGGGCGCGAGTTACCAGAGTGACTCGCCGGTAAAGATCGTTCCCGAGTTCGATCTTTTTGCGCCACCCGCGTGCGAATCTCCTTGACCGAGGACAGCACCGCAGGTCGGACCAGCCTGCGGGCCTCGTTCCGATCCAGGGGAGGATCATGAAACTCGCCAGATTCGCGGCCGCGACCGCCGTCGTCGGCGTCGCCCTGTCGGCCACCGTGAGCGGTCTCGCGACGCCGGCCATGGCCGCTTCGACCTGCTCGACCTGGAAGTCCAAGGACGGCACGACCGGCTACGGCAAGTGCACGGGGGGCAACACCCGGTTCAGCGTCCACCGGGTCAAGGTCGTGTGCGTCAGCCCGCACGGCACCAAGTGGAACGTCAACGGCAAGTGGGTCAGCACCCGCAAGGGTGAGACCTCCAAGGCCGTCTGTTCCACCGACGGCGGCTACTCGGGCACCGGTGTGCTCTCGATGAAGATCGAGACCGACGAGCCGATCTGATCCGGGCGACGGCCGCGCCCGCGCGGCCCGGACAGCAAGGAGGGCGCCTCCCGACGGGGGGCGCCCTCCGCGCACGTCGAGGACCGCGTCACTGGGTGTTGACGGTGACCTTGCCGCTGATGATGTCCTGCTTGGCCTTGTCCACCGCGGCGACGGCGTCCTTCATCGCCTGGTACTTCGGGTTGGAGTCGGCGAAGCCCACGCCGCCCGACTTCAGGTCGCCGCGCACCTCGCCGCTGAGCGGCTTGCCCTCGACCACGGACTTGGTCAGGTCGTACACCGCGCCGCCGACGTTCTTCAGCGCCGAGCCGAGGATGTAGTCCTTGTACTTGGCCAGCGAGGACTGCGCGTACTGGTCGGAGTCGACGCCGATCGCCCACACCTTGTGCTCGGCCGCCGACTGGATGACGCCCTGACCGGACAGTCCGGCGGCGTGGTAGATGACGTCCGCGCCCGCCTCGATCTGGCCGTTGGCGGCGTCCTTGCCCTTGTCGGGGCTGGAGAAGCCGCCCTCCTGCGCGGTCTGCGTCAGGTACTGCGACTCGATCTTGATCTTCGGGTTCACCGACCGGGCGCCCTGGACGAAGCCCGCCTGGAACTTGTGGATCAGCGGGATGTCCACACCGCCGATGAAACCGATGTGGTTCTTCTTGGTGGCCTTGGCCGCCGCGACGCCGGCGAGGTAGGACGACTGCTCCTCGTGGAACACCAGGTCGGCGACGTTCTTCGCCTGCACGGTGTTGTCGTCGATGATGCCGAAGGTGGTCTTCGGGAACTTCGCCGCGACCTCCTTCACCGCCGGGCCGTAGACGAAGCCGACGCCGATGACCGGGTTGTAGCCGGACTTGGCGAGCTGCTCCAGCCGCTGGACCTTGTCGGCGTTGGACTCGTTGTCGTTCGGCTCGACGTCCCGGCCGCCGATCTTGAACTCCTTCTCGGCCTTCTGGAAGCCGGCGAAGGCGGCGTCGTTGAACGACTGGTCGCCCTTGCCGCCGATGTCGTACGCGAGGCCTATGCCCTTGCCCGAGTACGTGCCGGACTCCGAGGAGCCGCCGCCGGCCGACTCGCTGCTGGACTTGCCGCAGCCGGCGGCCGCGAGCGCGATGACCGCGGCGGTCGCCGCGGCTTGGGAGAACCTGGTCCTCCGGGAATTCAGACGCACAGCAAGCACCCCTTCTTGCCCCACGGCACCGTCGCCGGCCCGCTTCCCACGCCGCTTCCGGCGGCGATTTTCGGCGCACAGTAACGCGCGTAGAAGTACCGGGGAACGGTGTTTTCGCGGGCCGTTACCGAACCGTGCCGACAACGCCCCGGGCGCGCCCGCCGCCGGTTACGGACGGGTGACGGAACCGGACGAAGGGGTACCGGCCGGGCACCCCTTCCCAGCATGCCTCAGTGCCCGGGGTGCAGCAGCGCCGCCGCGGTGAACAGCTCCACGCCCACCCTGATCGCCGACTCGTCGGCGTCGAAGTCGCCCTGGTGCAGGTCGCGCACGGTCCGCTCGCCGGGGGTGCGCACGCCGAGACGGGCCATGGCGCCGGGCACGTGCTCCAGGTACCAGGAGAAGTCCTCGCCGCCGAGGCTCTGCTCGGTGCCCTCCACGGAGTCGGCGCCGCGCCGGGCCACCATGGCCTCCCGCAGCAGTTCGGTCACCACCGGCTCGTTGACCACCGGCGGCACGCCACGGACGTAGTTGATCTCCGACTTGGCCTTGTGCAGGTTGGCCACCTCGTCGATCGCGGCGACCACAATGTCCGGCGCCTGCCGCCAGGCGTGGATGTCGAGGCAGCGCACGGTACCGGCGATCTCGGCGTGCTGCGGGATGACGTTGGGGGCGTGGCCGGACTCGATCCGGCCCCAGGTCACGGCGAGTCCCGCGCGGGTGTCGACGCGCCGGCCGACCAGGGCGGGCACGTCGGTGACCACGCGGGCGACGGCGGTGACGAGGTCGGTGGTCAGGTGCGGGCGGGCGGTGTGCCCGCCGGGACCGTCCAGCGAGACCTCGAGCCGGTCGCAGGCGGAGGTGATGGGGCCCTGCCGCAGCCCGATCCGGCCGGCGTCGACCCGGGGGTCGCAGTGCACGGCGATGATCCGGCCCACCCCGTTGAGGACCCCGCTCTTGATCGCCTCGGCGGCGCCGCCGGGCAGCACCTCCTCGGCGGGCTGGAAGACCAGCCGCACCGGGCGGGGCAGCAGGCCCTGTCTGTCCAGCTCGGCGAGGACCAGCCCGGCGCCGAGCACGACGGTGGTGTGCACGTCGTGTCCGCAGGCGTGCGCGCGGTCGGGCACGGTGGAGCGGTACGGGCTCTCGCTCTTGGTGTCGGGGATGGGCAGCGCGTCGATGTCCGCGCGCAGGGCGAGGATGCCGCCCGCCGGCCGCGCCGGGCCGCCGTCCTCGGGGCCGGTCCCGTCCAGCGCGTCCGCGGAGCGCATGCCGATGTCGCAGACGAGCCCCGTCCCCGAGGGCAGGACCCTCGGCTCCAGGCCGGCCTTCTCCAGCCGCGCCTTGATCGCGGCGGTGGTGCGGAACTCCTGGTTGCCGAGCTCCGGGTGCATGTGGAGGTCGCGACGGAACACGACGAGCTCGGCGAACAGCGCCTCCGGCAAAGTGCCGGGCAGGACGGTTTCCGCGGGGGTATCGGCCTCGGACTCTGGGGACATCAGTTGCTTCACCCTCTGAAGGGTAGGACGCCGGGGCGGTCAACTGTCCCTCGATCAACAAAACTTCAGCCCGTCAGGGGAAGAAAAGGCGGCCGCTCGACGCATGGGTACCGGTGGGGATGGGTAGACTCCGCCGCTCATCCGGCCGAGTCGAGCACGGCGCCCCGGGAAAGTGATCCCGGCCACACCGTTCGCGCGCCCATCCCACTTGTTGTCACCTCCACGCATACCACGGCCGACGGGGACCACGCCCGAGATGTTCGTCTGTCGGACGCGGTCCGTCCCCCCGGGTCAGCCGGACGGGGCCGTACGGGCGAGGCCCAGCCGGTCGGCGTACCGGGCCGTGCCCGTGACGCCGGACAGAAAACCCTGGGCCCGGGGCGAGGCCTGCGCGGTGAGCCAGTCCGGGTCGATGTCGCAGACGGCGACGCGGACCCCGGTGCCGGCCAGGGCCGGCGGCAGGGTGTGGACGACGGTGGAGGGGAAGCTGAGGAGCGTACGGCCGACCGGGCCCCGCCGGGCGACCAGTTCCAGCGGGAGGTCGGGCCGCACGATCTCCAGCCCGGTGCGCGCGGCCAGCCGGCGCAGCTTGTCCGGGCTCTCGCGGCGGTGCGCGAAGTAGCGGCGGGCGCCGTGCGCCGCGGCCAGGGCGTGGACGGCCTCCAGATAGGGCGCGTCCTCGACCACGCCCGTCTCCACGAGGGAGGTGCCCACCAGGTCCGCGCCGGCGAGCACGCGGGGCGGGCCGAAGCGGGCGCGGGTCCAGCCGAAGCCGTTCGCGGTGACGGCCACGCCGGCCGGGGCCTCGGCGATCGGCATGGCGGAGAAGACCTCCACCCGGCGCCGGGTGCCGCGCGGGGCGAGTCGGCGGCGGGCCGCGGCGGACACCGGGGCGAGGACGAGGTCGCGCGCGGCGGGCCGGCCGCCCTTGCGGTGCCAGCGCACCAGCCGCTCGCCGCGGGCCAGCTGGGCGACGAACTCCATGGTCGCCGTGCCGTCGTCCACGACCACGAGGTCGCGCGCCGTGGTGATGGTCAGCAGCAGCTGGACGTAGCGGGAGAACGGGTCCCCCATGACGAGGCGGCCGGCCCGGCGCAGCAGCGGGGCCAGCCCGCCGATGGTCCGGAACGGCGCCGCCGCCCCGCCCCTGGCCTCCTCCCAGCGCACCTGGTACCCCTCGTCCCGCGCCAGCTCGGCCATCCGCCGCAGCTGCCCCCGGGTCATGGGGTCGGTCGGCGACAGCACGACGACGGTGAGCCACGAGCGGGCTTCGGGCGGGGGTGCGGGTGCCGGTGTCGGCGGAGGTGTGGGCGGGGGTGCGGGCGCCTGGGCCGGCGCCGCAGGGACGGGCGCGGGCACGGTCGCGGGCGGCCCGGCGGGCGGGGGTGCGGGCGGCCCGGCGGGCGCGGGGGGCCCGGTGGGCGGGGACGGCCGGCCGTGGGCGTGGGCGTGGGCCCATTCCAGTACGTTCAGCAGCTGTACCGGGCTCTCGACGAAGGCCAGGGTGTGCGCGGCGGCGTGGGGGCTCATCGGTTCCGACCGTCCCGTCGTGCGGGGCCCGGTCTCACACCGCGACCGGCTCGCCGGCCGCCGCGGCGATCTCCGCCTCGGCGACGGCGCCGGCCACACGGCGCAGTTTCTTCATGGGGCCGAGCTCGGAGCCGTAGACCCGCTTCACCCCGTCGCCCAGCGACGCCTCGATCGTGCGGATGTCGCGGACCAGCCGGGTCAGGCCCTGCGGCTCCACGGAGGCCGCCTGGTCGGAGCCCCACATCGCGCGGTCCAGGGTGATGTGGCGCTCGACGAAGACCGCGCCGAGGGCGACGGCGGCCAGCGTGGTCTGCAGGCCGGTCTCGTGGCCGGAGTAGCCGATCGGGACGTTCGGGTACTCGTTCTGCAGAGTGTTGATGACGCGGAGGTTGAGCTCCTCGGCCTTCGCGGGGTAGGTCGACGTGGCGTGGCAGAGCAGGATGTTCTCGCTGCCCAGGACCTCCACCGCGTGCCGGATCTGCTGGGGGGTGGACATGCCGGTGGAGAGGATGACCGTGCGGCCGGTCGAGCGCAGGGCGCGCAGCAGTTCGTCGTCGGTCAGACAGGCGCTGGCCACCTTGTGGGCGGGCACGTCGAACTTCTCCAGGAAGGCGACGGCCTCGGTGTCCCACGGGGAGGCGAACCAGCCGATCCCCCTCTGCTCGCAGTACGCGTCGATCCGCCGGTACTCGTCCTCGCCGAACTCCACCCGGTGGCGGTAGTCGATGTAGGTCATCCGGCCCCAGGGGGTGTCGCGCTCGATGTCCCACTGGTCGCGCGGGGTGCAGATCTCCGGGGTGCGCTTCTGGAACTTGACCGCGTCGCAGCCGGCCTCGGCGGCCACGTCGATCAGCCTGAAGGCGTTCTCCAGGTCACCGTTGTGGTTGATGCCGATCTCGCCGGTGACGTAGACGGGGCGGCCGGGGCCGGCCTCGCGCGAACCGAGGGTGCGGATGCGGGGGTTGGTGCTCATGACGGGGTGTTTCCTTACTCGGTGAGGGAGTCGGGGGACTCGGGGAAGTCGCAGGACTTGGGGGAGTCGCAGGAGTCGAGGGACTCCGGGGAGCCGGGGCGGTCGAGGGAGGGGCCGAGGAGCCAGCCGGCGATCTCCCGGATCGCGCCGTCGCCGCCGGGGGCGGTGGTGACCGCGCGTGCGGCGCCGCGGACGACGCCGTGGGCGCTCGCGACCGCCACGGGCCAGCCGACGAGGGCGAAGCACGGCAGGTCGTTGACGTCGTTGCCGGCGTAGAGCACGCGCTCCGGCGCGATGCCCTGCTGCTCGCACCACTGCTTCAGCGCGAGGTCCTTGCGGTCGACGCCGTGCAGCACGGGGAGCCCGAGCTTGCGGGCCCGTGCGGCGACGACCGGGTTCCGCTCCGTGGAAAGGATCAGCATCCGCAGGCCGCCGCGGCGCAGTGCCGCGATGCCGAGGCCGTCCCCGCGGTGCACGGAGACGAACTCCCGTCCGTCGGAGTCGATCAGCACCCGGTCGTCGGTCTGGGTGCCGTCGAAGTCGAGGACGACCGCGTCGATGTCGCCGGCGGACGGGAGGGCTCCGGGCCGGGCCGCGTCGAGGAGCGGCGCCAGGGCCCGGGCGCGGGCCAGGTCGTGCGGGTCGTCGATCTCCAGCACCCTGGCGGGGTCGGTCCGTACGAGCTCCGTACGGCCGAAGAAGCGGTGCCGGTGCGCGCGGAAGCCGGCCGCGTCCATCGCGTAGGCGGCGCCGGTCTCCAGCAGGTCCTGGGGGCGGTCCTGGCGGCGCGGGCGGAAGGTCTTGTCGTGGTTGACGCCGTAGCCGCCGCTCACAACGGGTGCGGCGGCACCGCCCGGCGCCGCGTCCGCGGGGTCCGGCGTCCGCGCGGTCCGCGGTGCGTCGCGCCAGAGGAACCCGTGGAAGGGGGCCACGGTCACCGCCGTGTCGGCGCCGCCCGCGACGACCGCGCCGGCCACCGCGTCGATGTCCTCGCGGACGAGGAAGGGGCTGGTGCACTGCACGAGCAGCACCGCGTCGACCGCCGTGCCGTGCAGCGTCTCGTGGGCGTCCAGGGCGTGCAGGACCGCGGCCTCCGAGGTGGCCGTGTCCCCGGCGAGGGCGGCGGGCCGCAGCACCACCTCGGCGCCCGCCTCCCGGGCCGCCGCGGCGATGGCCCGGTCGTCGGTGGACACCACGACGTCGGTCACCAGGCGGGTGGCGCGGCACTCGCGCACCGCCCGTGCGACCAGTGGTACGCCCCCGACGGGGGCGAGGTTCTTCGCGGGCACTCCCCTGGAGCCGCCGCGCGCGGGGACGACCGCGAGCACGCGGCGCGCCGGAGCGCCGTGACCCGCCGGCGGGTGGGACATGGGTTTCGCTCCTCGAGGTGGGACGAGAGGGTTCACAGCTCCCCCATCCGCCGGATGACGGGTGCCACCCGCTGGACGCCGTGCCGGTAGGCGCCGCGGGCCGCGCGGCGGACGGCCCGCCGGACCGGTCCGGGCTCGCGGCCGGCGGCCGGGGCGCCGGGCAGCGGGCCGCCGTCGGGGCCGAGGTGGTGACGGGCGAGGATGCCGGGCAGATAGCCGGGGGCGGTGGCGTGCGTGTAGTAGGGGGCCAGCGGCGGGAGCCCGCCGGGCGCGGCCAGCAGTCCGGCGATGCGCGCGCGGGCCGTGTCGAAGGCCGCCTCGTGCCCGCCCGTCCCGTCGCCGCCGGCGGCGACGCCCTGGCGGGCCAGCCACTTCTCGTCGGGCACCGGGCGGTACCCGGCGTCGAGCTGGTCCCAGGAGGCCAGGCAGCCGGAGCCGACGAAGTGGTGGTTGCCGAGCGCCTCGCGCACCCCGAGGTCGGTGAGGACGGCGGTGGGGATGCGGCGGTGCAGTGCCTCCAGGGCGGCGGTGGAGCTGACCGTGACCAGCAGGTCGGTGCGGTCCAGCACCTCGCCCATGCGGCCGTGGACCAGCCGGAGGTTGGCCGGCGGATCGGCCCGCCGCACCAGCTTCTGGTACGGCAGTTCCTCGATGTGGGTGGTGTGCTCGCCGGGCCTGGAGCGCAGCTTGAGCAGCACCTCGCGGTCCGGGTGCCGGCGGGCGTGCCGGATCAGCCGGTCGAGCAGGTGGACCCGGTCCGCGCGGCGCTCCGGGACGGAGGGCTGGGCCGCGAACACCACCGTGTAGGGCCTGCGCCCTCGCCGACCGGACGGCCCGGGTCCGCCCGCGTAGGGCGCTCCGCCGAGGAACGGCAGCGCCACCTCGGTGACCGCCGAGGCGTCGGCGCCCACGCCCTCGTACACGGCGCGGAAACGCTCGGCGTCCTGGCGGGAGTTGGCGAGCACCAGGTCGGCGCCGTGGCGCAGCAGCAGTCCGTCGGTGAGCTTCTCGTAGACGACGCCGACGTACCCGGTGACGACGACCGGCCGCTCGGGCCGGCCCGCGAAGATCCGCCCGAGGCCGTGCAGCATCGCCTGCACACCGCCGCCGACGAGGGCGAGGACGACGACGTCGTAGGGCTCCTCGCCCGCCGCGTTCTCCTCCACGGCGCGCAGGAACTCCACGGCGGTCACCTCGCGCAGCGTGTCCGCGCGGGCGCCGACCTCCTGGAGCTGGCGGGCGGTGGGGGTGGCGCGGCCCCGCAGGAGGTAGCCGTCGAGACGGACGGTCCCCCCTTTCCGGGCGCTTTCGCCGGTGCGGGCGCTTTCGCCCTTCGCGGCGTATTCACCCTTCCGGGCCCTTTCGCCCTTCCCGGCGTATTCGCCTTTCCCGGCGCTTTGGCCTTCCCCGGCGCTTTGGCCTTCCCCGGCGCTTTCGCCTTCCCCGGTGCTTTCGCCTTCCCTGGGGCTGTCGCCGCTTTCCGCGCCGCCGGCGTTCCCGGTGTGTTCGGGTATGAGGCGCCGGGCGGTGAGCGCACCCCATTTCCACCGGGTGTCGGAATCCGCGAGAACGGCGACCCGCTGGGTCTTCTTCGCACTTACTGGCACGCCGAAGACCGTAGGAAGGCATTTCCAGCTTCCGCCCAACCCGAACGCAACAAAGGGTTAACAGGACACCGCCGAACGGCGAATCGGGCCCGGACCGGCCGGGGAACGGGCCTGGTTCACGGCATCGCCACGCGTCGTTCACCCACGGTCGAACCGACGGTAAAGACGCGGGGCGGGGCCACCCCTTAGCGTCACCCGCGTGGTCAAGCTCTCCGTCATCGTGCCGTTCTACAACGTGCAGCAATACGCCCCCGACACCTTGCGGAGTCTGCGGGCGAACGCGCGTGAGGACTTCGAATTCATCCTGGTCGACGACTGCTCGCGCGACGGGACACCGGACGTTCTCGCGCGCGCCGAACGCGAACTGCCCGGCGCGGTCCACGTCCGGCACGAGCGGAACGCGGGGCTGGCGACCGCGCGCAACACCGGAATCGACCGGGCGCGCGGCGCATACCTCACCTTCCTGGACGGCGACGACTGGCTGGCCCCCGGTTACCTTCCGCGTCTGCTGTCCGCGATCGAGGAGCTGGGCTGCGACTTCGTGCGCGCCGACCACGTGCAGTGCACCGGACGGGCGCGCACCGTCCACCGCGTGCCGCACGGCCGGCGCGGCGTGGTGCTCGACCCGCGGGCGGCGATACTGCCCGCCGACCGCTCGACCTGCGTGGACTACCCGTACGCCTGGGCCGGGGTCTATCACCGCCGGCTGGCCGACCGGGGCCTGCTGCACTTCACCGACGGGCTGCGCACCGCCGAGGACCGGCCGTGGATCTGGCGGCTGCACCGCGAGGCGGCCTCCTTCGCCGCGGTGAGCCTGCTCGGCGTCCACTACCGGCGCGGGGTGGCGTCCTCGCTGACGCAGATCGGGGACGTGCGCCAACTGGACTTCATCCGCGCCTTCGACCAGGTCGTCGCGGAGACGGCCGGCGACCGGGAGGCGGACCGGCTGCTGCCCAAGGCCGTACGCACCTACTGCGCGATCATCTCCCATCACCTGGGCTCCCTCGAGAGGTTCGAGCCTGCCGTGGCGCGGAAGCTGAAGTCGCTGAGCGCCGCCGCCCTGCGCCGTATGCCGCAGGACGTCCTGGACGAGGCGCTGGACTCCATGGACGCCCGGCGCGCCACCCGGCTGCGCCGGCTGCGCCGCCGCCCCGCCCCGGCCGGAGCCGCCGCGTGACCACTCAGATCTTCCAGGCGTCGACGCTGTACGGCACGGCCACGCTCGCCGCCGCCCTGGACTCCGACCGCTTCGGCCCCGCCGACCGCCGCATCCTGCTGGTCTGCAACAACGCGGCCACCCCCGAGACGACGCCGGGCCTGGACGAGATGCCGGGGTTCGCGCGGCTGCGGGAGCGCTTCGACGAGGTCGTGTCGTGGAACGGGGTCATCTCCCCCTTCCACCCCGGGGGCTGGGCGCCCCGCCCGGACGACGTACCGCTGTGGGAGCGGCATCTGCGGCTGCTGTGGCGGCTCGGAGACGACGACGTCGAACTGGCCGTCGAGTCGATCCAGGTCAACCCGGCGAGGGCGATCGCGCAGATCTTCACCGGCGCGCCGGTCACCGTCTACGCCGACGGTCTGATGAGCTACGGCCCCACCCGCAACAAGATCGACCCGCTGGTCGGCACCCGCATCGAGCGGCTGCTCCACCTGGACCTGGTGCCGGGCCTGACGCCCGTGCTGCTCACCGAGTTCGGCGTCGGGCCGGAGCTGGTGCCGGACGGCGCCTTCCTGAAGGTGGTGGCCGAACTGGCCGAACTCCCGGGCACCGGCGGCGAACTGTCCGGGGCGGGCGGCGAACTGTCCGGGGCGGGCGGCGACGCATCCGGCACCGGCGGCGGACCGGCCCTGCTGCTCGGCCAGTACCTGTCCGCGCTGGACATCCTCACCGCCGGGGAGGAGGAGGCGCTGCACCTGCGGATGCTGCGCGGCGCGGTGGCGCTCGGACACACCCGGCTGGTGTTCAAGCCGCACCCCTCGGCCCCCGCCCACTGGTCACGGACGCTGGAGCGGGAGGCGCGGCGGCTGGGCGCCGGCCTGACGGTCCTCGATACGCCGGTGCTCGCCGAGGTGCTCTACCAGCGGATGCGTCCCGCGCTGGTCGTCGGCTGCTTCTCCACCGCGCTGCTCACCGCCTCCGCGATGTACGGGCTGCCGGTCGCCCGCACCGGCACGGGCACCCTGCTGGACCGTCTGACGCCGTACGAGAACAGCAACCGGGTGCCGGTCACCGTGGTCGACGCCCTGCTGCCCGACCTCGACGACCGGGCGGCCGTCGCGGCGCAGCGCCCGGGCATGGCCGTGACCGCGCTGGACGAGCTGGTCCGGGCCGTGTCCTACGCGATGCAGCCGAAGATCCACCCGAGCCTGCGCCCGGCCGCCGAACGGTATCTGGCCGCGCACCTCGACGCGCACACCCGGCGCTACTTCAAGCGCCGCCGCCTGACCTCCCTGGCGCTGCCCGGCGGCGTGCCCGCCAAGCTCGCCTTCGTCCCGCGCAACGCGACGGTGCGGCGGGTGGCCCGCCGGGCCCGCTCGCTGGGGCGCTCGGCGGGACGCTGATGCGGCCGGGGGCCCGGCAGCCGCGCCGGGTCCGGCTGCGCCCGCCGGTCAGGCGCTCGCCAGCGACAGCTTGACCGCGAACCCGAGGAACAGCGCGCCCGCCGCCGAGGTCGCCCACGCCGACAGGCGCTTGCGGCGGCGGAAGGCGGCGGCCAGCCGGGTGCCGCCGAATATCAGCGCGCTGAGGTAGAGGAAGCTGGCCAGCTGGGCGAAGGCGCCCAGGACGACGAAGGACAGGGCCGGGTAGGCGTATCCCGGGTCGACGAACTGCACGAAGAAGGCGACGAAGAACAGGATCGCCTTGGGGTTGAAGATGCTGATGACGAGCGCCCGGCGGTAGGGCCGCTCGTCCGCCCGCGGGCCGCGGGTGGCCGCCGGGCCCTCCTCCAGGTCCTCCAGGACCTGCTCCCGCCGTGTCCGCCACATCGCGCGGGCGGCCCGGAGCATCCCGACGGCGAGCCAGGTCAGATATCCGGCGCCGGCGTACTTCACGATCCCGAACAGCAGGGCGTTCGCCTGGAGCAGGGAGGCGACGCCGGCCGCCGACAGGGTCATCAGCACGGTGTCCCCGCACCAGACGCCGGCCGCGGCCGTGTACCCGGCCCGGACACCGCGCCGGGCGGCGACGGACAGCACATAGAGCGAGTTGGGCCCGGGCAGCAGGACGATGAGCACGAGCCCCGCCAGATAGGTGGGCAGATCGATGACGCCGAACATGGCAGGAGTGTCGCACGAGGGTACGACACTCCGCGCAGCCGTTTCACCCGTCGAGCAGGACGTCCCCGTTCACTCGTGCGGAGGAACCGCCCCCGGTCAGAACGCGTCCGACGGGACATAGGTGCCCCAGACCTCGCGCAGGGCGTTGCAGACCTCGCCGACCGTGGCGCGGGCGCGCAGGGCGTCCTTCATCGGGTACAGGACGTTGTCCTCGCCCTGGGCGGCCTTCTTCAGGGCCTCCAGGGCGGTGTCCACGGCCGCCTGGTCGCGCTCGGCGCGCAGCCTGGCCAGGCGCTCGGCCTGCTGGGCCTCGATGGCGGGGTCGACGCGCAGCGGCTCGTAGGGCTCCTCCTCGTCGAGCTGGAAGCGGTTGACGCCGACCACGACCCGCTCGCCGGAGTCGGTCTCCTGGGCGATGCGGTAGGCGCTGCGCTCGATCTCGTTCTTCTGGAAGCCGTGCTCGATGGCCGTCACCGCGCCGCCGAGGTCCTCGACCTTCTTCATCAGCTCCAGCGCCGCCGCCTCGACGTCGTCGGTCATCCTCTCGATGACGTACGACCCGGCGAACGGGTCCACGGTCGCCGTCACGTCCGTCTCGTAGGCGAGGACCTGCTGCGTGCGCAGGGCGAGGCGCGCGGACTTGTCCGTCGGCAGCGCGATCGCCTCGTCGAAGGAGTTGGTGTGCAGCGACTGCGTGCCGCCCAGCACCGCCGCCAGGCCCTGCACCGCCACCCGCACCAGGTTCACCTCCGGCTGCTGCGCCGTCAGCTGCACCCCGGCCGTCTGCGTGTGGAAGCGCAGCATCAGCGACTTGGGGTTCTTCGCGCCGAACTCCTCGCGCATCACGCGCGCCCAGATCCGGCGGGCCGCGCGGAACTTGGCGACCTCCTCCAGGATGGTGGTGCGGGCGACGAAGAAGAACGACAGGCGGGGCGCGAAGTCGTCCACGTCCATGCCGGCCGCGACCGCCGTGCGCACGTACTCGATGCCGTCGGCGAGGGTGAAGGCGATCTCCTGCGCGGGGGACGCGCCCGCCTCCGCCATGTGGTAGCCGGAGATCGAGATGGTGTTCCACTTCGGGATCTCGGCCTTGCAGTACTTGAAGATGTCGGCGATCAGGCGCAGCGAGGGCTTGGGCGGGAAGATGTACGTCCCGCGCGCGATGTACTCCTTGAGCACGTCGTTCTGGATGGTGCCGGTGAGCTTGTCGGCGGCGACGCCCTGCTCCTCCGCGACGAGCTGGTACAGCAGGAGCAGCAGCGCGGCCGGGGCGTTGATCGTCATCGACGTGGACACCTTGTCCAGCGGGATGCCGCCGAACAGCACCCGCATGTCGTCGATGGAGTCGATGGCCACGCCGACCTTGCCGACCTCGCCGTGCGCGATCGGCGCGTCGGAGTCGTGGCCCATCTGGGTGGGCAGGTCGAAGGCGACCGACAGACCCATGGTGCCGTTGGCGATCAGCTGCTTGTAGCGGGCGTTGGACTCGGTGGCGGTGCCGAAGCCGGCGTACTGGCGCATGGTCCAGGGGCGGCCGGTGTACATCGTCGGGTACACACCGCGGGTGAACGGGTAGGACCCCGGCTCGCCCAGTTTCTCGACCGGGTCCCAGCCCTCCAGGGCGTCCGGTCCGTAGACCGGCTCGATGGGCAGCCCGGACTCCGACTCGCGCGCCATGGTGTGTGCCTCCGCGTTGTGGATTGCTGTGATGTGCTCGGTACTCGCCGGTTACCCGCCAGTACGGCCGACCCTCGCCACGGACTGTAGCGGCGGCCGTGCGCCGGGTGGAGAGCCCCACGCTGGGACCTTGCTCACAGAACGGTGCTCCCGTCCCGATCCCACCTTGCCCCGTGGTTCGCCGCGCGTCACGCGCGGGGAGACATCCCTGGTACGTACGGGCACGAGGGTGAGACGGCCGGGGGGCGGTATGCGTACCGGGGGCATGAGGAGATCGATCGCCGCCGTCGCGGCGGCCGCGGCGCTGACGGCGCTCGCGGCGCTGTGCGGCTGCACGGTGCAGGCACCGGGCCAGGACGGCCGCAACCGCTCGCCGGTGCACATCGAGATACCGTCCACCCGGCCGCCCGCCGGCACTTCCTCCGCCGGCGGCGGGCAGCGCGCGGGCGGCGGGCCGGGTACGGGCGGCGGACGGCGCGGCGCCCCGCCGGGCGGCGTCCCCTCCCGGACGGTGAGCGCGCCCGTGCTCTGGTCGCGCGGCGACCGCGGGTCCGGCGTCCGCGAACTGCAGGCCCGGCTCCGGCAGATCGGCTGGCTGTTCGACGGCCCGACGGGGACCTACGACGACCTGACGGAGCAGGCGGTGCGCGGCTTCCAGGGCAAGCGCGGCCTCGCCCGCACGGGCCGGACGGACACCGTCACCTGGCGGCGGCTGCGGGCGATGACGCACGAGCCGGGCCGGTGGGAGCTGTATCTGATGGGCGGCCAGCCGGCCGGCGCCCCGGACCCTCGCTGTCTGACCGGGCGGGTGCTGTGCATCGACAAGACCACCCGCACCCTGCGCTGGATGGTGGACGGGCGGACCGTCTCGACGATGGCGGTGCGGTTCGGGGCGCAGTACACACCCACCCGTGAGGGTGTGTTCCAGGTCTACTGGAAGTCGCGCCACCATGTGTCGACGATCTACCACTCCCCCATGCCGTACGCGCTGTTCTTCAGCGGCGGCCAGGCGGTGCACTACTCGTACGACTTCGCCGCCCGGGGTTACGCGGGCGGCTCGCACGGGTGCGTCAACGTACGGGACGAGGCGGCGATCTCGCGGCTGTTCGCGCAGGTCCGGGTGGGCGACAAGGTCGTCGTGCACTGGTGAGGCACGGCCCGCCGGACGGCAAGGGGAGAAGGGGATTCGGGGCGCGGGCGGGACCGGGGGAACGTGTCCCGCCCGCGCCGGGTGCACGAGCCGTAGGTACGGGGGGAACCCCGGCTCTGTGCGACGGCCGATGACCAGTCGGCTCACTCATTACTGCGCCGCGGCGGCCGAAAACGTCACACCCGGCGCGAAGAATTTTTCAGCACTTACGAAACCGCAGGTCAGAGGCGGTCCGGGGAGTGACCCGAACGCGCCGGTGGAGGTGGCCGTCGCGGCCCTCGCCGCGCGGGGCCGTCAGGCGGGGGTGTCACGCGGGGGCTGTCACGCGCCGACCGCCACCACGGTCACGGGGCGCTCGGGCCGGGGCCGGGGCCGCGGTCGCCGGGGTCCGGTGCGGGAGCGGGAGCGCGGGGTGGCGGGGTGGCGGGGCGGTGTCCTGCCGCGGGCCCCCGCCCGCACGGCCGCCGTCGTCGTCACCGGCCGTGCCGCCCGGTCCGCCCTTCTCCGTGCCCGTGACCGCCCTTGCCGTCGCCGTGGCCGCCCTTGCCATGGCCATGGCCGTGGCCGGCCTTGCCGTCGTCCCGGCCGTCCTGCTGACCGCTCCGGTCCTTCCGTCCGCCGTGCCCCGCGCCCTTGTCCCCGCCCTTGCCGTTCGCGGTGCCGCTGCCGTTCCCGTCGCCCTTGCCGTTCCCGGTGCCGCTGCCGTTCCCGTCGCCCTTGCCGTTCCCGGTGCCGTTGCCCTTGCCGTTCCCGCCCGGGGTGCGGTCGTCGACGGCCCTGAGGACGCCCTTGCAGTACGTCCACACCCGTGCGGAGCCGCCGGCCGCGCTGTCCAGGGCGCGCCTGCGCCCGGCGCCCAGGTTCTTGCCCGCGCGCAGGTCACGGCAGGCCGACGCCAGGCGCTTGAAGCGGTCGCCGGGGTGCCCGTGCCCCGCGCCGGGGCCGGCGGTGGGGTCCTGGCCGGGGGTCGCGCCGCCGGAGGAGCCCGCGACGGCGCTGCCGGGCGCGGTCGCGCCGGCGCCGCCCGCCACGCCGTTCGCACCGGACGGCGGCGCGGAGACCGGCACGGTCGGCCGGGCCGAGACGGAGGAGCCGGGACCCGGCTCGCCGCCGTGGAACAACGGCGTGGGCAGGACGCCCGTCGTGGCCGCCGCGACCCCGCCGACCGTGCCCGCGGCCAGCGCGGCGCACAGCGCGAGCCGCACCGGGCGCCCCCAGCGCGAGCGCCGGGAACCCGAGGAGCGTCCGGCGCCCCGGGGAGCATGCGGGCCGATGCGGACCAGCCCCGCCGTACCCGCCGTACCCGCCGTGCCCAACGCGTCCGCGGCGTCCGCGGCGCTTCGCGCGGAAGGGGCTCGTCCGGGTTCCGGTTCCGTCTCCGGCCGGCCGAGCGCCTGGGCCCGCGCGTCCGCCCGCTCGGCGCGGGCCTTGCGGAACGCGGCGAGGGCCGCCGCCTCGCCGGGCAGTTCGCCGGGCAGGTCGTCGTCGACGGGGTGTCCGGGGGCGGCGGACAGCCCGGCGCCGGAGGGGGACGGCCGGGCGGACGGCGCGTCGGCGGGGGCGGCGGAGGGCCCGGCGCGGAACCGGGGGGACGGCCCGGCGGCGGCTTCGCCGGACAGCTCGGCGGACAGGGCGTTCAGCGCCTGGGCGAGCCGCCGCGCCCGGTCGCGGACGGCGGGGTCGACGGATTCCGGTGGCTCTCCGCGCAGCAGACGTTCCGCGGTTTCGCGGTCCAGCCATCGGTACTGCTCGTCGGCCATCACATGTCCTTCTGCGTCCGGGCGCGCGTATGCGTCACACCGGCGGACGTCACCGCGCGGCCGTGCGGTTCTCGCGGGGGTGGCAGTGCGTCGAGGCCGCCGGCGGATTCCGGTTCGTCGCCCAGCAGCTCCGCGAGCCGTTTCAGGCCCCGGTGCGCGGCGGTGCGCACGGCGCCGGGCCGCTTGCCCAGGGTCTCGGCGGCGGTCTTGGCGTCGAGGCCCACCACCACGCGCAGCACCACCGCCTCGGCCTGTTCCTGCGGGAGCTGCGCGATCAGCGACAGGGTGCTGCCGGTGGCCAGTGCCTCCATGGCCTCGCCCGCGGTGTCGGACTCCGCCGGCCGGCCGGCCAGCTCCGTTTCGTCACCGCCGATCGCGGGGCGGCGGCCGCGCATCCTGATGTGGTCGAGCGCGCGGTTGCGGGCTATCCGGGCGGCCCAGCCGCGGAACCGGTCGGCGTCCCCGCTGAACCGCTCCAGGTCCCGGGCTATCTGCAGCCAGGCCTCGGAGGCCACGTCCTCGGCGTCGGGCTCGCCGACCAGCGTCCGTACGTATCCCAGCAGCCGCGGGTGCACGGCGCGGTACACAGTACGGAACGCGGTCTCGTCCCCGTCCTGTGCCGCGAGCACCGCGGCGGTCAGCTCCGCGTCGTCCCCCAGCACCCCGTGGTGCCCTTCCTCGCGCCCGAACCGCCGCCGCTGGCGCGGCCCCGGTTCTCGCCGTCGTGGTTCCTCGATGGATGGTTGGTTGCGGTGTTCGAGGCCGCAGATCGTTGCGGTGGTCATACGCCCGCCGCGCCTCGGCGCGATACGCACGTTACGGCCTGAAACCGGCTTACGTCCATGACCGTACAACGTGCAACTAACTAAATCGGGGGTGGGGTGTGACAGAAAACGCATCCTCGGCGCTGTAGGGAGTACGGGCCGCCGCGCGGCCCGTGCCGCGCGACGGCCGGGGCCTCTCCTGTGGGGGGTGGCGGCCCCGGCCGTTGCTTCGGTTCAGCGCTCTGACCTGGGGTTTTACCCGGATTCGCTGTTGTCTCTGTCCCTGGTGAGGCGCGTTGCAGGACGCTGACCGTGCCTACCAGGCTCAGACCTTCATGAGCTCGCGTTCTCGCGTCTCGGGCAGAAGCAGCAGGCAGATCAGCGACAGTACGGCCATGAAGCTCACATACCAGCCGACCGAAGCCGAGCCGAATTCGGCCTGGAGACGTGTCGCCACCAGTGGCGCGACAGCGCCTCCCGCCACGCCACCCAGACTGTAGGCGAGACCGGCCCCGGAGTAGCGCAGTTCCGCCGGGAACAACTCAGGCAGGAACGCCCCCATGGGTCCGTAGATCACACCCATGAGCAAAAGAGTGCCGCCGAGCCCGAAGACGATCAGCGGCAGGCGACCGGTGTCCAGGAGCGGAAAGAGCAACGGGCCCCACACCACCGCCGCGATCGTGCCGGAAAGCGCCATGCGCCGTCGCCCGAGCCGGTCGGATCTCGTCGCAGCGACCCATGTTCCGGCAGCGAGGAAGACAACCGCGGCCATCGAGGCCAGCAGCATGTCGGTGCGGCCGACACCGAGCGTCCTGGTCCCGTAGGAGAGGCAGTACGTGGTGGCGGTGTAGAACAAGCCGTACGCCACGATCACCGCACCGGAGCCGAGCAGCAGCTCCCGCGGGTGGCCACGAACGACATCGACGAAGGGTGTCCGACTGGTCTGCCGGTCCGCCATCACCTTCCTGAAGGCTGGAGTCTCGCTGATCCGAAGCCGGACGAACAGGCCCACCGCCACCAGGACGAGCGACAGCAGGAACGGAACCCTCCACGCCCACCCCTGAAACGCAGCGTCACTCACCGTGGTGGACAGCAGCAGAAAGACACCGGTCGCGCCGAGGAAGCCGACGGAGGGACCGAGCTGAGGGTAGGCCGCGTACCGCCCTCTACGGCCGGACGGTGCGTGCTCCACCGCCAGCAGAGCCGCACCGCCCCACTCTCCGCCGAGCCCGATGCCCTGCAAGAAGCGCAGCAGCACCAGCAGCGCCGGCGCCCCGGCTCCCCACATGCCGTACGTGGGCAGAAAGCCGACCGCCGCCGTCGAAAGGCCCATGAGAAGCAGTGAGGTCACGAGAACGGACTTGCGGCCCACCCTGTCCCCGAAGTGGCCGAACAAGACCGAGCCCAGAGGACGAGCCACGAAGGCTACGGCGTAGGTGGAGAAGGCGGCGAGTACGCCGTTGACCCGGGAGAGATGGGGGAAGAACGCTTCGTCGATGACGAGTGCGGCAGCGGTGCCATAGATGTAGAAGTCGTAGAACTCGATCGCCGTGCCGATGAAGCTCGCCACGGCGACGCGTCGCATCAGCCGGGAACCGACGGGCTCGTCATCATGGGCGGGGGTCCCGGAGCTCGCTCCCTGTACTGACGCCTCGTGCCCGGACGTCGCGTCACCCATGGCGGACTCCCGTTCCCTCCCGATCGGTTGTCATGACGTGGCGCAGGATGTCCGCCACTTCCCTGGTGCACTCGTTGGTGAAGAAGTGCCCGCCAGGGAGCGCGTGCACTCGCAGCGTCGAGGTCGTGTGCTGCTGCCATGCCTGTACGTCGGGGAGGTTGGTGAAGGGATCCGTGGTTCCCATGAGGGCGATGACGGGACAGCTGACGGCCGAGCCGGCTTCGGGGCGGTAGCGGCTGTGCGCCATGAGGTCGCCGCGTACGGCAGGCAGGAACATGCGACGCAGCAGCGCATGGTCCAGGAGGTCGGCATCGGCACCGCCCAGCGACCTGACCAGCTCGATCAGCGGCTCGTCGGGGTCCTTCGAGGCATCGTCGACGGCGTCGAGGGCGGGCAGACTCAAGCGGGAAGGTGCCGGATGCCCGGAGGCCACGAGCACGATCCGCTGCTGAGAGGGCATACGGCGCACGACCTCATAGGCCACGGCCGCCCCCAGGCTGTGACCGAAGAAGATCATCGGTCCGTCCTCGCGCGCTGCGGCAAGTGCTTCGGCCACCTGGTTCGCGAGGACGTGGACATCCGTGAAGAGGGGCTCCCGCTGGCGCTCCGCGCGCCCCGGGTACTGAACACCCGCCGTCCACGCGATGTCGGCCACCTGCACCGCGAGGTGCCGGTGGGAGGCGGCGGAGCCGCCCGAGTGCGGAAAGAAGAGGATCGTCCAAGGGGTGGCCGGCGGTGCGGCGACGGGAAAGGACCGTACCCACCGTTCGGCGTCGAGCATGGCTACCGTTTCCTCGAAGGCGACATGGTCAGAGGGAGTGCAACAGGGCGAGCGTCTGCTCGAGTTCGTCCCGCAGTGCGCGTCCGGCCGCCTCGGCGTCTCCCTGCACGACGGCGTTCACCAGTACGGCGTGCCCCTCGTCGCCATGGTTCGGATCGTCGGAGCGGAGGCTGAGCAGTTCGACCAGATCCAGCAGCCGTCGTTGCAGCACGGGGACGAACTCGGTGAACAAACCGGTGAGCACCGGGTTGTGCGCCGCGGCGACCACGGCCTCGTGCAGGGCGATGTCGGCCTCGACGAACTCGGCGTTGCCGGCGTTCGCGGCGTCACGACGCCTGGCCAGGGACTCGTGGAGGGCGGCGATGTCTTCTTCGGTCCGGCGCTGCGCGGCCAACTGGGCTGCTTCCACCTCGACGAGCATCCGGACTTCGTAGACATCGGTGATGACCGCCTGGCGGAGCTGGGTGGACCAGTCCTCCTTGGGCTTGGTCGCGATGACGAAGACACCGGATCCCTGGCGCGCCTGCACCAGCCCGGCGCCGGCCAGGGCGCGGAGGGCCTCACGGACGGTGGAGCGCCCCACTCCGAGGGTCTTGGCGAGGGCGGTCTCGCCGGGGAGTTTCGCCCCTACGGCCCATTCACCGCCGGTGATCTGCTCGCGCAGGTGTTCAGTGGCCTGCTCGACCAAGGGGGACGGCCGCAAGGCGCCTAGTGACATGTGAGGTTCACCTTCCTACACCTCTCAGGTTGTCTGAGGAGCTGAGTTGTCGTTACTGTACCCCCATGCTGCCGCACGAGCTCCTTCTCCTCGGCTGCCGCTGCGGGGCCTGACATGACCGGCACCCCGCAGCGGGGTGCCGGGCTGCGCCGGTCATTTCGGATGGCCGACTGAAAGAAGTTCCGCACGATGGCTTCCTCCTTCCAGAACACGGTGTTTCCCACCCTGCGCACGCCCTCCGGTGATGTCCCGGTGGATGCTCCGCACTGGAACCCCCAGCGTCCGAGCGCGATGCCGCATCACCGCTACCAGCCCGCACACCGGCGAGTCGCCCTGCCACTGACCGACCGGACCTGGCCGTCGCGCCGGATCGAGCGGGCCCCGCTGTGGGTGCCGGTCGACCTGCGTGACGGCAACCAGGCGCTGGCCGAGCCGATGGACACCGAGCGCAAGCGCCGGATGTTCGACCTCCTGGTCACCATGGGTTTCAAGGAGATCGAGGTAGGCTACCCCTCCGCCAGCCAAACCGATTTCGACTTCGTACGGCACCTGGCCGACAGCGGCGCCGTTCCCGACGACGTGACCGTCTCCGTGTTCACCGCGGCCCGCCGGGACCTGATCGACCGGACCATCGCCTCCGTCGAAGGACTCCCCCGCACTCTCGTGCACCTCTACACCGCGACCGCGCCCACGTGGCGGGACGTCGTCCTGGGCCGCTCCCGCGCCGAAGTTCACGAACTCATCCGCGACGCCGCCACCTACCTGGTGCGTCGTGCCGAAGAACGGCCGAGTGCCGACATCCGGTTCGAGTTCTCACCGGAGGTCTTCAACCTCACGGAACCGGACTTCGTCCTGGAGGTGTGCAACAGCCTGACCGAGCTGTGGGAGGCGAGCCCGGACCGGCCGGTCGTCCACAACCTGCCGGCGACGGTGGAGATCGCCACCCCCAACGTGTACGCGGACCAGATCGAGTACATGGACCGCCACCTGGCGCGCCGTGAGTCCGTGATCCTGTCGGTCCATCCGCACAACGACCGCGGCACCGGCGTCGCCTGTGCCGAACTCGCCGTCCTGGCAGGGGCGCAGCGCGTGGAGGGCTGCCTGTTCGGCAACGGCGAGCGCACCGGGAACGTCGACCTGGTGACCCTGGCCCTGAACCTGTACGCGCAGGGCGTGAACCCGATGATCGACTTCTCCGACATCGACGCGGTGCGCGAGGTGGTGGAGTACTGCAACCGGCTGCCCGTCCACCCCCGCCACCCCTACGGCGGCGACCTCGTGCACACGGCCTTCTCCGGCACCCACCAGGACGCCATCGCCAAGGGCATGGCCCACCACGCCGAGCAGGCCGCCGAGAAGGGCGTCCGCGCCGAGGAGGCCCCGTGGGCGGTGCCGTATCTGCCCATCGACCCGGGCGACATCGGCCGCACGTACGAGGAGGTCATCCGTATCAACTCCCAGTCCGGCAAGGGAGGCATCGCGCACCTCCTCCACACCCACCACGGCCTGGACCTGCCCCGGACGATGCGTCCGGACTTCTCCCGAGCGGTGCAGCACCTCACCGACGCCACCGGTCAGGAGCTCTCGCACAAGGAGCTGTGGGAACTCTTCCGAACCACCTACATCACCCCTGCCCTGGACGGCCCGGTCACCCTGGCCTCCTGGAACACCACGGAGCCCGTACCGGGCGAGCACCGGTTCACCTGCACGCTCCACGCCGACGGGCAGGAGCACTCCTGCCACGGCATCGGCAACGGACCGCTGTCCGCCCTCGCCGACGCCCTCCGTGCCGTCGGCATCACCGTGGACATCCTCGGCTACACCGAGCACTCCACCGGCACAGGGCCGGGCAGTCCCGCAGTCGCTTACGCCGAGTGCCGCGTGAACGACGTCACTTGCTGGGGCGCGGGCTGGGACACGTCGGTCCTGACCGCATCAGTCCACGCCGTCATGGCTGCCGTCAACCGTTCCGGGCGGGCCTCCTCGTGAACGCGAATCCGGTAGTCCGCGTGGAAGACGTGGACATCGTCCGCGACGGCAATCGGATCCTGCGCGAAGTGTCACTGACCGTACGAGCCGGCGAGCACTGGGCGTTGCTCGGCGCCAACGGGGCGGGCAAGAGCACCCTGCTCAGTCTCCTGGGAGCGCTCGCGCACCCCACCCGCGGCACTGTCGAGGTACTGGGCCACCGGCTGGGACGGGTCGACATGCGCCAACTGCGCTCCTACGTCGGCCACGTCAACCCACGGCACGATCTGCGCTCACCCCTCACCGTCCAGGACGTCGTACTGACCGGGCTGACCAACACCCTTGAGCGTGTTCCGCGCTGGAATCCGGCACCCGAACAGGTCGCGATGGCGGACCGTCTCATCGATCTGCTCGGCCTCGGCGATCGCCACGGTGCGCGGTGGCCGACCCTGTCCCAGGGGGAACGGGGCCGTGCGCTCATCGCCAGGGCGCTCATGCCCAGTCCGAAACTTCTGCTGCTCGACGAGCCCGCGACCGGTCTGGACGTCGCCGGCCGCGAACAGCTCATCGAGCGGATCGACACACTGCAGCACACCTGCACAGATCTCGCATCCGTCCTGGTCACCCACCATCTGGAGGAGCTTCCTCCGGGGACGACCCACGTGATGCTGCTGCGTGACGGCCGCTGTCTGGCCTCGGGCCCCTCCGACGAGGTCCTGACCAGCGACCAGGTCAGCAAGTGCTTCGACCACCCCATCCGCCTCACCCGCGTCGACGGACGCTGGAGCGTGAGGGCCGACCGTCCGGTCAGAGCACACCTCGGCTGACGCGGTTGTCGCGGTGGTACGCGCCGACCGGCGCGCCCCACCGCGACCGTTGCATCAGGCCAGCGACTTCTCGGCCTTCTCGACGGCGCCCTGGGCCCGATCCCAGTCCCCGTCGAAGTGAACCGCCAGGGCGTGGAGCCACCGCTCGATGCCGAAGCCGACACAACTGGTGGAGACCGGGCCGCCGCTGGGCAGCGATATGGAGCACCGCTCGCCGAAGAAGGTGTGATGGGTGTTCACGGAGGCGATCGCCACGCCCTGGTGGACGTACTCGTGCTTGACCGGAACGATCTGCTGGAAGGTGGCGCGCTCCCCGGACTGGTCGTAGAAGGGGTCGGAGGCCGCACGGCGTTCCAGCGGCAGACCGATCTCACCGGCCAGAGCGTCCAGGAAACAGGCCGAGTGATCGAGGTGGGCCGTGACGTGCTCCGGGGTTCCCAGGGCGACCACCTCCCTCATCCGGAACGCCTTGAGGCGGCGGAGTCCGTCGAAGTGGTCCTCGTTGCGGAAGCACTGCCCCAACAGGGTCACCAACTTCCCTTCCTGGGGCACCTGCCGGTTCTGATAGTGGAGGTACACCCCGTAACAGGCGCTGGAGGGGAGTGCGAGGGCGGCCGCGCGCAGGGAATCGGGACGGAACTCGCCCAGGACGGCCTCCTGGGCGATCTGCCCGGCCCCGGCCGTAGCAACATCCAGGGCCGACGAGACGAGGGCGAGTTGGGGGAAGTTCCGGTACACGTCGAGCGCGGCCAGGTCGGTGACCGGCAGCAGCGGTGGCACGGTCAGTGCGACAGCGCCCCACTCCTTGGCCCACCGCGTGCAGACGCGGTCCAGCGTCTCGGCGAGCCGCGTGGGCTCCTCCTCCAGTGCAGCGAGTCCTTCTGACACCCGGACATCGGTCTTGATGCTCATCAGAAGCTCCTTAGCGTGAATGCCTCACCTGGCAGGAAGCCCCGCCGGCCGTGGAGACGCGGCTCTCGACCACTCCGCTCTGCTCCGCGGCGTCGAACTCCTCAGCGGATACGACCACGAGTAGAGATCCCGCGACTCAGTTCCTCTGCCCCGGCCTCGCCCCCGCCGAGGCCGGGGAGGACCACGTGAGAACTGTGGAGGAGCCCGATCGCCGATCACGGCTACCGCGCCGCCGACCGTGCTGCCGCGGTAGCGAACCCATCGCAGGCCGTCGAGGGCGCCCTGCGGCATGAAGGTCACGCCGAACCCCGGTAGTCGTCGCCTCGGCGGCACGCCCGGTCAGTACACCCGGTCAGTCGTCGCCGCTGCCGTTGTCGGCGCCGTTGCGCGCGTTGTCGCCGTTGTCGCCGCCCTTGCCGGGTGCCGCGGTCCGGCCGGGGACGGTGTCGCGTGATCCCCCGCCGGCGCCGGGCGCCCCGTTGCCGGCCGGCGGGCGCGTACCGGTGCCCGCGCCGGCCTTCCCGCTCGTGCCGCCCTTCCCGGCGGCCGTCCGCTCCAGGCGCCGCGCGCAGTAGGCGGCCACCTCGTCCTCGCCGCCCGCCGCGGTGACCAGCCGCTGCCAGGCGGTGGCGTCGAGTGCCTTGCCGCGGCCCCTGACCTGCTCGTAGGCGCGGCAGTGGGCCGCGGTGTCCGCGGCCGTGTCCGGACGGGCCGGCGCCGGCGGGGCGGCGGGCGCGCCGGAGGAGGAGGCGGCCGGCGTGGGCCGGGCGCGCGAGGTGTCGTCCTCGGCGGAGGGTCGCACGGACGGCGAGGACCGCGGCCCGCGGTCGGGGCCCGCGTGCGGGGAGCCGGCGGAGCCGATGGCGGCGACCGCCACGCCGCCCAGCGTCAGGCTCGCCAGCACCACCGCCAGGGTGGTCTTCACCGAACGCCGGACCCTCCGGTCCCGGTGGGGCCGCCAGTCGTCCCGGCGCCGGGGCCGGGCCGCGCGGGCCGCCCGGTGGACCCCCTCGGCGCGGGCGGCCCGGAAGGCCTCCACCGCCCGCTGCTCGGCCGCCGCGTCCAGGGCGCCCTCCCGCAGCGCCGCGACAAGCAGAACCTCGGGAGCGAGGCCCGCGTGCCCGGGACCGTCGTCCTCGGGGCGGAGCCCGTCGTCCCCGTCGTCCACAGGGCGAGGCCCCTCGCCGCCGGGACCGGTCCGGTAGGCGTCCGGGCGCGGGTGCACGTGCCGACGGCCGCGTCCTGCGCGGTCGCTGTGCGCTTCACCCATGCCCGTGTCCATCCCTGTCCGGCGGTCGGCAGTCCATACGGTTGCCGGGGCCGCTCCTGTTCACTCCGACTCCCCCAGCGTCCTGGGACCGTCCTGCGTCACACCCGCCGCGTCCAGCCGGGCGGCGAGTCGCTTCAGCCCCCGGTACGCGGCCGTGCGCACCGCGCCGGGCCGCTTGCCGAGGACCCGGGCCGCCGCGGGCCCGTCCAGGCCGACCACGACCCGCAGCAGCACGGCCTCGGCCTGGTCGCGCGGCAGGGCCCTGACGAGTTCGAGGGCGCGTTCGGTGGACAGGGACTCCAGGGCCTGGTCGTGCGTGCTGTGCGGAGCGGGCAGGTCCAGCACGTCCTGCTCCAGCGCCGTCGACCGGGGCCGCACCCGGCGGCGCCGCAGGTGGTCCAGCGCGCGGTGCCGGGCGATGGTCGCGGTCCAGCCGCGGAAGCCCGCGCCGTCGCCCCGGAACCGGCCGAGGTCCCGGGCGATCTCCAGCCAGGCCTCGGACGCCACGTCCTCGGCGTCCTCGCCGACGATCCCGCGCAGATAGCCGAGCAGTCCGGGCTGCACGATCCGGTACGCCGTCGCGAAGGCGGCCTCGTCGCCCTCCTGGGCCCGCGCGACGGCCGCGCCCAGCTGCCCGTCGTACGCCTGCACGCGGCGGGTTTCCCTCCCTGGCCCAACACTGTCCTCGTCCGCACCGAGCGGAGCGGGCCGCCCGCGCACCCGCGCCGTGCCCACGGCCGGCCGTGCGCACGGCCCATGGTCATCAGCGTCGGGCTCCACGGAAATGTCACAGCCCGGACGGACGGGACACCCCGGCGGGCGGGGAATCCGGCGGGCGGGCAGTCGGCGGGCGGGCAGTCGGCAAACAGCCCGCCCGGCCCCCTCAGGACCCCCGAAGGCCCGCGCCCGCCAGCGCGTCGCGGCAGAGCAGCCGCAGGGACCCGTGGCCGGCGAAGCAGCGGCGGGCCTCTTCGACGGGGTCCCACAGGCGGCCGTCGGGCGTGCGGATCCAGTGCTCGCCGCCGCCGGCCCACCACTCGGCCCCGCTCTCGCGGGCGATCACCTCGCCGGCGTAGGCGCCGAAGCCGCGCAGCACGCTCTCCACCGCCGCGTAGGGCGTGCCCTCGCGCCGTAGCTCCTCGATCACCCGGTCGACGCGCCACAGACTGCGCGCCGAGTAGTCCAGGCGCAGCCGGGCGCCCTCCCGCATCGCCGCCACGGTGTCCGCCGCCCAGCGCACCGGCTTGACGGCGGCGTGCGGCCTGGTCTGCTGCTGGGTCGTCCCATAGTGCGCTGTCACATAGGGAAGAGCGGGGCCGGGGCGGTTTCCGTCACCCGGATCCGGGCCCTTCCCACGACCCTTCCAGGACCCGACCAGGAACACCCCGCGACGCCCGCAGGACGGGCACACGATCCCCCTGCGGCGCGCGTGGGGCGCCGTGGGGCGCGTCGTGGGGCGCGTGGCGCGCGTGGGTCGGCGGCGCGGCCGTACGAGCCGGCCCGTGCGGCCGCCGTCCGGCCTCAAGCCCGGCGCGAGACCGCCGCCCGGCCTCACACCCGGCCGCGTGCCCGGCGCGAGACCACCGCGCGCAGGACCCGGCGGCCCTCGGTGCAGACCTCCAGGGCCTGGCGCAGTCCGGCGGTGCCGTGCCCGGCGAGCAGCTCCAGTACGGCGACCTGGCGCCGCAGCTCGGCGGCGACCAGCGGCGACATGCCCTCCGTGCGGCCCTCCACGGGGCCCGCACCGGCCCGGGCCAGGACGAGTGCCTCGGGCAGCGGGCCGTCCGGGGCGGCGTCCTCGGCCGGGTCGAGCAGCCGGTGTATCCGGAGGGAGGCGACGGAGCAGGCGTCGGCCCACGCCCGCACCTCCCCGGCGGTCCGGGCGGCGGGGGCGGTGGCGAGCATCCCGCGGGCCAGCTCCGTGGCCTCGTCCCCGGCGGCGCCCTCCGGGGCGGCCGCCGCGAGCGTGCCGCGCGCCCGCTCCAGCCGCTCGGCCCAGTCGCCGTCTCCCCCGGCCGCCCCGGCCGGGTCTCCGGCGAGGCTTCCCCACAGGGGCCGCAGCACCTCGTCGTCCCCGCCGAGCAGGGGCACACACCGATCCAAACAAGCCAGCCCGCTGGCGGCCAATCCGCGCTCGTCGGCCTGCGCGATCAGTTCCACCAGGCTCATTCACGCCTCCTTGCCGGGGCGCCGACCTTCACGGAGCCCGCACTCGCCCTTACTGCGTGCGACAGCCCCGTAGTGTCACACGGTCATCACACGCAGTCGAGGGGGAGACGGAAGAAAAGATTTCGGCCAACGCCGAACAACAACGCCGAAGGAAGGCGGGCCGGCCCCGCGCCGGCGGCGGGGCCGGGCTCAGCCCAGCCGGCCCGCGAGCGCCTTGAACTCCGCCCACGTCATCGCCGGCCTGCGCGGGTCCCACAGCTTCTGCGCGGTGGCCCGCAGCGGCATCCGGATGCCCCGGGCCACCTGGTCCTGGGTCTGGGAGTTCGCGAGGTCGCTCCACACGGCGAACGAACCGCCCAGGATCTGCGCGTCGTAGGCGGCGGGGACCGCCTCGGTGCCGCGCAGCACGCGCGGGGTCCACTGCTCGTAGATCCGCTGCCCGGTCGGGTAGACGAAGGTCTGCGGCTCGCCGAGGACGTAGTACAGGTACTCGTCGTTGTAGTTGAGCAGCTTGCGTCCGGCGGCGAGGTACTCGGCCGGCTTCCGGGCGCCGATCTCCTTGCCGGTCCAGTAGGCGACCTCGATGTCCTTGGCGGGCTGCACGGACGTGCCGCGCAGGAAGCCGTCGTTCCAGGCCCGCGGGGCGCGGTCGTGGTTGCGGACGGTGGCCGCGCGGTCGTTGAGCCAGGTGGTGGCCAGGTCGGACACGGTGCCGCCGGAGCCGTGGGTGCCGCGGGCGGCGGCGGCCAGCTGCGGGTAGGAGGCCGCGGGGCTGCGCACGGTCAGCGCCTGGTACTCGTCGCCGCCCAGGTGCCACTGGCCGCCGGGGAACAGGCCCGCGTACTCGTCGAGCAGGTCGTCGACGATCTGCGCGGACTGGTCCTTGGAGATGTCGACGGCGCCCCGGGTGGGCACGCCCCGCGCGGTGCGCAGCTGGAGATCGGGGTGGGCGGCGAGCACCGCGCCCAGGTGGCCGGGCGAGTCGATCTCCGGCACGACGGTCATGTGCCGGCCGGCGGCCAGGTCGACGATCCGCTTGACCTGCGCCTTGGTCAGGTGGTCGCGGGAGACGACCTCCGGGTGCGTGCCGGACTCGATACGGAAGCCCTGGTCGTCGGAGAAGTGCAGGCCGAGCTCGTTGTACTTCAGGTCGCCCAGTTCCCTTATGCGGTCCTCTATCCAGTCCGCCGAGTACGGCTTGCGCGCGATGTCGAGCATGAAACCGCGCCGGGGCTTGGCGGGCGCGTCGTTGACGACGCCCTCGGGCGCGGTGCCGCCGCCGTGCACCACCTGCTTGAGCGTGCGGGTGCCGTAGAAGACGCCCGCGTCGGCCGGCCCGCTGATCACCACCCGGCCGCCGCGCACGGTCATGGAGTACGACTCCGGGTTCCCGCCCTCGCCGCCGCTGAGGGCGAGGCGCACGTCGCCGGGGCGCACGTCGTCGCGCTCGCCCGCGTACGCGAGGCCGAGTTCGCCGGCGATCAGCCGTCCCTCGTCGGTGAGGGAGGCGTCGCTGACGACCACCCGCTCGCCGGGGGCCGGGCGCCAGCCGGGGCCGCGGGCGGCGGTGTGCGAGCGCACGGCGGGGATGGTGCGCGGCGCCTGGGACAGGGGGTAGCTGCGGGTGGGGCCGGGGCTGGCCGAGGCGGAGGAGGGCGCCGCGGCGGAGGCGTCGGAGGTGCGCCCGGCCGGACCGGCCGGCGGTTCCTCGCCCCCCGAGGCCCATACGGCGAGGCCGACGCCGAGGCCGACCGTCACGGCGAACGCCCCGCCGGCCAGTGCCTGCCTGTGCCGCACCCTGCCCCTCGGAGCCCGGTGCCTGTGCTGACTCACGCCCCCCAACCTAAGACCTGGGCGAGCGGGCCGCGTCCAGCGGCCGTTCCGAAACTCTCCCGTCCGGGTGAAATCCGGGCTTCCCCCGGACACGTCATGAGCACACCCGATAACGTAGCGGCACATCTCTCACAGCATCCCCTGCCGACACACACGGGGCGTCCACCGCGCACGCCGCCGTCATCCCACGCCGAGGACCCACGCTGCCCGCGCAGACTCTGGAGCACTTCAACGCCGCCCGCGCCGACGAGGCCCACCGCACCCTCCTGGCCTGTCTGCACAGCGCCCGCTGGGCCCGGCGGATCGCCGACCACCGCCCCTACCCGGACCTGCCCGCCCTGCTGGCGGCGGCCGACGAGGCGGCGTACGACCTGGGGCCGGCGGATCTCGCCGAGGCCCTGGCGGCCGAGTCGCTGCCGGCGCTGCCCGCGGGGACGTACTCGGCGGCCCACACGGCCCTCCGCGCGGCCCAGGCGGCGTACGAGAGCCGTTTTGGGCACGCGTTCGTGATCTGCCTGGACGACGTCCCGCCCGGCGAGGTGCTGGACCGGCTGCTGGCCGCCGTCCGCTCCCGGCTGGCGCACGACCCGGAGGAGGAGCGGCTGGTCGCGGCGGAGGAACTGCGGCGGCTGGCCCGCGGACGGCTGCTGCGGGCCACCCGCGGACACCGCGACGCGGCACAGGCGGGGCCGCGGGCCGCCACGCACACCGGGCCACACGCCGGGCCGCAGACCGGCACACACGCCGGGCCACAGGCCGGACAGCAGGCCGCCACGCATGCCGGACCGCAGGCCGTGACGCAGACCGGGCCACACGCCGGGCCGCAGGCCGGACGGCACGTGGGCCCGCCCGCCGCGCGGCGCGCCCCCGCCGCGCCGACTCACCCGTCCGTGCCCCTTTGAGTGCCAGTTTGATCACATGACCAGGCCCCCTGTAAGCACCACTGGCCCCGGTCGCTACGATGCTGGGGGCCGGTGGACCGTACCCGGCCGGGCCCGACCGACAGTGAAGCCGGCGCGGCCCTAGTCCCCGCTCCCGGAGGGTTCTTCCGTGCCGGCTGGAACGCTGTACCGCGGCCGGGAAGGAATGTGGTCCTGGGTGGCTCACCGAGTCACCGGCGTCCTCATCTTCTTCTTCCTGTTCGTTCACGTGCTGGACACCGCACTCGTGCGGGTTTCCCCAGAGGACTACGACAAGGTCGTGTCCACGTACAAGGCGCCGATCGTCGCGCTGCTGGAGTACGGCCTCGTCGCCGCCATCCTCTTCCACGCGCTCAACGGCCTGCGTGTCATCGCCGTCGACTTCTGGGCCAAGGGCGCGCGCTACCAGAAGCAGATGCTCTGGACGGTCGTCGGTGTCTGGGTCCTGCTGATGCTCGGGGCGATCTACCCCGTCCTGGGCCACGCCGCTCGAGTTGTGTTCGGGAGCTGACGCACATGGCCACCACTGAAACCACCCCTTCCGGCGTCGGCCCCGTCGAGGGCGGCTCGTACGGCGTCGACAACCCGGCGCCCTACATCGAGGCCCCGCGCAAGCGCACCAAGAAGACCCCGAAGTCGACCCGGGGCAACTTCGAGATGTACGGCTGGCTGTTCATGCGGCTGTCCGGCGTCGTGCTGGTCGTGCTGGTCATCGGGCACCTGCTGATCCAGCTGGTGCTGGACGGCGGCGTCTCCAAGATCGGCTTCGCCTTCGTGGCCGGCCGCTGGGCCTCCCCCTGGTGGCAGGTCTGGGACCTGCTCATGCTGTGGCTGGCGATGCTGCACGGCTGCAACGGCCTGCGCACGGTCATCAACGACTACGCGGAGCGGGCGAACACCCGGCTGTGGCTGAAGGCGCTGCTGTACACCGCCACGGTGTGGACCATCCTGCTGGGCACGCTGGTGATCTTCACCTTCGACCCGAACATCCGCTAGGCCCCGGGACCGAGGTAAATCCTGATGAAGATCCACAAGTACGACACCGTCATCGTCGGCGCCGGTGGCGCCGGTATGCGGGCCGCCATCGAGGCGACCAAGCGCAGCCGCACCGCGGTCCTGACCAAGCTCTACCCCACCCGCTCCCACACGGGCGCCGCGCAGGGCGGCATGGCCGCCGCGCTGGCCAACGTGGAGGAGGACAACTGGGAGTGGCACACCTTCGACACGGTCAAGGGCGGTGACTACCTGGTCGACCAGGACGCCGCCGAGATCCTGGCGAAGGAGGCCATCGACTCCGTCCTCGACCTGGAGAAGATGGGCCTGCCGTTCAACCGCACCCCGGACGGCACCATCGACCAGCGCCGCTTCGGCGGTCACTCCCGCAACCACGGCGAGGCCCCGGTCCGCCGGTCCTGCTACGCGGCCGACCGCACCGGTCACATGATCCTCCAGACGCTGTACCAGAACTGCGTCAAGGAGGGCGTGGAGTTCTTCAACGAGTTCTACGTCCTGGACCAGCTGATCACCGAGGTCGACGGCGTCAAGCGCTCGGCCGGCGTGGTGGCGTACGAGCTGGCGACCGGCGAGATCCACGTCTTCCAGGCGAAGGCCGTGATCTACGCCTCCGGCGGCTGCGGCAAGTTCTTCAAGGTGACCTCCAACGCGCACACGCTGACCGGTGACGGCCAGGCGGCCGTCTACCGCCGCGGTCTGCCGCTGGAGGACATGGAGTTCTTCCAGTTCCACCCGACCGGCATCTGGCGCATGGGCATCCTGCTCACCGAGGGCGCCCGCGGCGAGGGCGGCATCCTGCGCAACAAGGACGGCGAGCGCTTCATGGAGAAGTACGCGCCGGTCATGAAGGACCTCGCCTCCCGTGACGTCGTCTCCCGCTCCATCTACACGGAGATCCGCGAGGGCCGCGGCTGCGGCCCCGAGGGCGACCACGTCTACCTGGACCTGACCCACCTGCCGCCGGAGCAGCTGGACGCCAAGCTGCCGGACATCACCGAGTTCGCGCGGACCTACCTCGGCATCGAGCCCTACACGGACCCGATCCCGATCCAGCCGACCGCGCACTACGCCATGGGCGGCATCCCGACCAACGTCCAGGGCGAGGTGCTCGCGGACAACACCACGGTCGTCCCCGGCCTGTACGCGGCCGGTGAGGTGGCGTGCGTGTCCGTGCACGGCGCCAACCGCCTGGGCACCAACTCGCTGCTCGACATCAACGTCTTCGGCCGCCGGGCCGGCATCGCCGCCGCCGAGTACGCGGCGACGGCCGACTACGTCGAGCTGCCGGAGGACCCGGAGTCCTTCGTCGTCGAGCAGATCGAGCGGCTGCGGAGCTCCACCGGCACCGAGCGGGTGGCGACCCTGCGCCGCGAGCTGCAGGAGACCATGGACGCCAACGTCATGGTGTTCCGCACCGAGCAGACCATCAAGACGGCGGTCGAGAAGATCGCGGAACTGCGCGAGCGCTACAAGAACGTGGCGATCCAGGACAAGGGCAAGCGGTTCAACACCGACCTCCTGGAGGCCATCGAGCTGGGCAACCTGCTGGACCTGGCCGAGGTCATGGCGGTGTCCGCCCTGGCCCGCAAGGAGTCCCGCGGCGGCCACTACCGCGAGGACTACCCCAACCGCGACGACGTCAACTTCATGCGCCACACCATGGCGTACCGCGAGGTCGGCGCCGACGGGTCCGAATCCATCCGTCTCGACTACAAGCCGGTCGTCCAGACCCGCTACCAGCCGATGGAGCGTAAGTACTGATGGCAACCCCTGTTCTGGACAAGGCCGAGGCGGAGGCCCAGCCCGCGTCCCCCTACATCACGGTCACCTTCCGCGTCCGCCGGTTCAACCCGGAGGTCTCGGAGGAGGCGACCTGGGAAGACTTCCAGCTGGAGATCGACCCGAAGGAGCGCGTCCTCGACGGGCTCCACAAGATCAAGTGGGATCTGGACGGCACCCTCACCTTCCGCCGCTCCTGCGCCCACGGCATCTGCGGCTCGGACGCGATGAGGATCAACGGCAAGAACCGCCTCGCCTGCAAGACCCTCATCAAGGACATCAACCCCGAGAAGCCGATCACGGTCGAGCCCATAAAGGGGCTGACGGTCCTCAAGGACCTGGTCGTCGACATGGAGCCGTTCTTCCAGGCGTACCGGGACGTGATGCCCTTCCTGATCACGAAGGACACCAACGAGCCGACGCGTGAGCGCCTGCAGTCGGCCGAGGACCGCGAGCGGTTCGACGACACCACCAAGTGCATCCTGTGCGCCGCCTGCACGTCCTCGTGCCCGGTGTTCTGGAACGACGGCCAGTACTTCGGCCCGGCGGCCATCGTCAACGCGCACCGCTTCATCTTCGACTCGCGCGACGAGGCCGCCGAGCAGCGGCTGGAGATCCTCAACGACAAGGACGGCGTCTGGCGCTGCCGCACCACCTTCAACTGCACCGACGCCTGCCCCCGGGGCATCGAGGTGACGAAGGCGATCGCGGAGGTCAAGCGCGCGCTGATCACCCGGCGTTTCTGACCCGGCCCGCACCGCACCACGACGCGGACCCCGCCACCGGCTGCCGGCCGGTGGCGGGGTCCGCGTCGTTGCGTCCACGGGCCCCGGCACCGATCTAATCTGATGGCATGTCAGACGAAGAGTCGTACGAGCTGCTCGGGTTCGACAACGTGCTGCTGTCCGTGGGGGACCTCGGCGAGGCCGTGGGGTTCTACGGGCGCGCCGGGTTCGAGGTGGCGTTCCGCCTGGACGAGGCCGGGATCGCGCTGCTGAAGGTGGGGGGTGAGACGCCGGGGCTGCTGCTGCGTCAGGAGGAGGCGCTCGGGCACCGGCCGCCGCCGTGGGCCGCGCCGCGGGTGTGGCTGGAGGTCGCGGACGCGCGGGCGGCGGCGCGCGCACTCACGGCGGCGGGGGTCGCGCTGCTGGACGAGCCGTTCGCGGTGGCCACCGGCTGGACCGTGGAGATCGCCGACCCGTGGGGGAACGTCATCGGCCTCACCGACTACCGCAAGCGGCCGGAGCTGGGCCGGCGGCCCTGAAGGGCTGGGACCTTGAGGGGCGGGGACCCTGAGGGGCGGGGACCCTGAGGGACTGGGGCTGAGACGGGGGTCACGCCGGCCCCGCGCACCCTTGTGTTGAACACGTTCAAAAGCATCGCTACAGTCATCCACGACAGCGTTTTGAACGCGTTCAAGAAGGGGTGGGGTCATGGACCGCACGGTCATCGCCTATGTCATCTATCTGCTCGTCAGCGTCTGCCTGACCATCTGGGTGGCCCGCACGCTCAGCCGGAACGGGCGGATCTTCCTCGCCGATGTGCTGCACGGCGACGAGAAGCTCGCCGACGCCGTGAACCACCTGCTGGTGGTCGGCTTCTACCTGGTCAACCTCGGCTTCGTCGCGCTCTATCTGAGCGACGACGCCACCATCGAGGACACCCGGGGCATCTTCGAGGCCCTGTCGACCAAGCTCGGCGTGGTGCTGCTGGTGCTCGGCGCCATGCACCTGGGCAACGTGTACGTGCTCAACCGGATCCGGCGGCGCGGGGTCATGGAGCGCGAGCAGGTGCCGCCGGTCGCGCCGCAGGGCTGGGTCGCCCCGGCGGGCGAGGCGTGAGCGCGGTGCCGGCCGTGGCCGACGGGGGCGCCGGCGCCGCGCGGGTCCCGGTGCGCGGGCTGACCGTCCTGTACGACGCCGAGTGCTCGCTGTGCGCCTTCGTGCGCGACTGGCTCGTCCGGCAGCGGCAGCTGGTCCGGCTGGAGCTGGTGCCGGCGGGCTCCGAGGAGGCGCGGCGCCGCTTCCCCGGCCTCGACCACCGGTCCACCCTGGAGGAGATCACCGTGGTCGGCGACTGCGGTCAGGTCTACCGGGGCGCCGCCGCCTGGGTCACCGTCCTGTGGGCGCTGCGCGAGCACCGGCCGCTGGCCCACCGGCTCAGCACCCCGGCCGGGGCGAGGCTCGCCCGGGGCGCGGTGCTCGCCGCCGCGAAGTGGCGTGAGAGCCGGCAGCGGGGCGGCGCGCCGCGGGACGGCGGGCAGTGGGACGGCGGGCAGTGGGGCGGCGGCGTCTACCGGCGCGAGGACGGGTGGTCGTACGACCCGCGCGTCGGGTGGATGTACGACCGACCCGGCTGTGCCGGCGGCTCCTGCCCCACTGGCTAGGCTCTGACCGTGTCCCCGAAGAACGACGACGGCCCCGCCCCCGCCGCGGGCCCCAGCAAGTCCGAGCAGACCCGCGCCCTGATCCTGGAGACGGCCATGCGGCTGTTCCAGGAGCGCGGCTACGACCGGACGACCATGCGGGCCATCGCCAAGGAGGCCGGGGTCTCCGTCGGCAACGCGTACTACTACTTCGCGGGCAAGGAACACCTGATCCAGGGCTTCTACGACCGGATCGCCGCCGAGCACCAGGAGGCGGTCCGGGAGGTCCTGGCCCGGGAGAGGGACCTGGAGGCGCGGCTGGCGGGCGTGCTGAAGGCCTGGCTGGACGTGGCCACGCCCTACCACGAGTTCGCGGTGCAGTTCTTCAAGAACGCCGCCGACCCCGACAGCCCGCTCAGCCCCTTCTCCCCCGAGTCCGAGCACGCGCGCCGGGAGGCGATCAGCGTGCACCGGCAGGTGCTGCACGGGGCGAGGACCAAGGTGCCGGAGGAGCTGCGGGAGGTGCTGCCCGAGCTGATGTGGCTCGCGCAGATGGGGCTCGTCCTGTACTGGGTCTTCGACCGGACCGAGGGCCGCGAGCGCAGCTACCGGCTGGCCGAGCGGGGCGCGCGGCTGACCGCGCGCGGAGTCGTCCTCGCCCGGTTCCGGGTGCTGCGGCCCCTGGTGCACGAGGTCCACGAGCTGTTCCGGGACTTCCTCCCGGGCATGACGAGGGCGCTCCCGGACCCGGCGCGGGTCAACCGCCGGGAGACATGATCACTTCCGGGTGAACCGCCCGTAACGGGACACCGGCAGGCCCGGCTGCCTACGATGATGCTCTCGACACCAGCCCCTGGGAGGCACGCGATGTCCGCCGCAGCCATCGGGCAGCCCTTCGACGACCAGCCGTTCTCACTCACGGCCATCGCCGACGAGATCATGGAGCGCCATCCGGGCTACCGAGTCGAGATCATCGGAGGACATCTCCTCGTGACCCCTTCACCGGATGCCCCTCACGCCCGCGCCCTCACCGGCCTCATGATCCCGTTCATCGCAGCCGGCCTGCACGGCGACGAAACCGAGGTCCTGCAGAACGTCGGCCTCTGGCTGCCCACCGGGGACGAGGACTACGCCATCCCCGACCTCGTGATCGTGGACGCCGACATCGACGACCACTTCGTCGAGAACAACGCGTACGACCCTGTCTGCTTCCGCCTGGTCCTCGAGGTCACCGCCGGCAATTGGAGGGACGACCTGAAGACAAAGGCCGTCGCCTACGCCAGGGCGAAGGTGCCGGTCTATGTCATCGTCGACCGCGAGCACCAGCGCCTGCACGTGCTCACCGACCCCACCGGGGAGAAGTACGAGCACCACCGCCCGTACTCCCCCGGCGAGACCGTCACGCTGCCCGAGTCGATCGGCGCCAAGGTCACCCTCGACGTGACCGAGATCCTCAAGGCCGCGCGGAAGAAGGCCGGTTGACCGCGTCCCTCTCACCCTCCGCCAGCTCCACGTCGTACAGCAACGGCCCCTCCGTCACCACCACGTGCGCCCGTGACCCGTACGTCGCGGCCGTCGTCGCCAGCAGATAGGCACCCGGACCCGGTACCGACACGATGTACGAGCCGTCCGCCAGGGACGTCACCCGGTCCAGTCGGCGCCCGCCCTTGGACAGCAGCGTCACCGAGGCGCCCTCGACCGGGTCGCCGTCGGCCGTGCGGATGACGCCGTGGACCACGGAGGCGGGGCCCTCCGCGGTCGCCGGTGAGTCCGGCGACTCCTCCGCCGGCTCCACCGCCAGGTGCGGCAGCCGCTTCTCCAGCCAGGCCGGCAGCCACCAGTTGGACGAGCCCAGCAGGTGCATCGCCGCCGGGACGAGGGCCGTACGGAGGATGAAGGCGTCCAGGGCGACCGCCGCCGCGAGGCCCACGCCCGCCATCGCCGCGCCGTTGTCGCCGCTCAGCACGAAGGCCAGGAAGACGCAGACCATGATGAGCGCGGCGGAGTTGATGACCCGGCTGGTCTCCGCGAGGCCCACCCGGACCGCGCGGGCGTTGTCCCGGGTGTGCACCCACTCCTCGTGCATACGGCTGACCAGGAACACCTGGTAGTCCATCGACAGGCCGAACAGCAGGGACAGCATGATGACCGGCAGGAAGGCGTTGATCGGGCCCTCCCTGCCGAGGCCGAGCAGGTCCAGGCCCCAGCCCCACTGGAAGATCGCGACCAGGACGCCGAAGGAGGCCGCCGCGGCGATCAGGTTCATCACGGCCGCCGTCAGCGGCACCACCAGGGAGCGGAAGGCGACCAGCAGGAGCAGGAAGCCGAGTCCGATGATGGTGGCGACGAAGTACGGCAGCCGGTCGCCGGTGACGGACGCGAAGTCCTTGGAGACCGCGGTGACCCCGCCCACGTGCGCCCGCGCCCCGGCGCCCGGGATCACCTCGTCCCGCAGGGTGTCGATGAGGTCGTCGGTCTGCCGGGACTGCGGCGAGGTGGCCGGCACGACCTGGATCACCGTCACCCCGTGCCGCGGCGGCAGGGCCGCGACCCGCGCCACCCCGGAGGTCGCCTCGATGTCCTTGACCAGGGTGGTGGTGTCGCCGCCGGCCGACACCACCTGGAGGGGCCCGTTGAAGCCCGGGCCGAAGCCCTCGGCGAGCAGGTCGTAGGCCTTGCGGGTGGTGGTGGACGGGTCGTCGTTGCCCTGGTCCACGGCGCCCAGGCGCAGTGAGAGCACCGGCAGCGCCAGGACGGCCATGACGACGACGGCGAGCGCGGCGATCGTACGGGGCCGCCGCTGCACCTGCGCCGCCCAGCGGGCCGCCGGGCCGCTCGCCCGCTCCGCCTCGACGCCCCCGGCCGCCGTCCGGCGCCGCTGCCTGCGGCTGAGCACGCGCGGGCCGAGGAAGCCGAGCAGGGCGGGCAGCAGGGTGACCGCCGCCAGCACGCTGAGCACGACGGTGAGGGAGGTGCCGATGACCACGCCGTCCAGGAAGCGCAGATTGGTCACCAGCATGCCGGCCAGCGCGATGCACACCGTGCCGCCCGCGAACAGCACCGCCCGGCCGGAGGTGTTGAGCGCGGTGACCGCCGACTCCTCCGGGCCGTCGCCGCGCAGCATGCCGCGCCGGTGCCGGGTGACGATGAACAGCGCGTAGTCGATGCCGACGCCGAGGCCGATCAGCGAGGACAGCAGCGGGGCGAGGTCGGGGATGTCGGTGGTGTGGCTGAGGAGCTGCACGGCGAAGAGCCCGGTGCCGACGCCGAAGACCGCCACGGCGATCGGCAGCAGCATCGCGAACAGCGAGCCGAAGGCCAGGAACAGCACCACGGCCGCGGCCAGCAGGCCGACCATCTCCGCGAGGCCGGTGGGCGGCTCCTGCACCCGCTGGATGGCCTGGCCGCCCAACTCGACCTCCAGGCCCGCCGCTTCGGCGCCCCGGGCGGTGTCGACGACGTTCTGCACCAGGTCCTTGGGTACGGCGTTCGCCCGCTCGGTGAAGGTGATCTGCGCGTAGGCGATACGCCCGTCCCGGCTGATCTGCGCCGCTCCCTGCGGACCCGTGTACGGCCCGGCGACGTCGCCGACGCCCTCCATGTGCGCGATCCGGTCCAGCGCCGGCTGGATCCGGGACCGTACGTCCCGGTCCCGGACCGTGCCCCGGTCCGTCTTCCACACCACCGTGTCGGTGTCGCCGGCGCGCGCCGGGAAGGCCTTCTCCATCAGGTCGTACGCGCGCTTGGAGTCCGTGTCCGGGAGCGAGAACACGTTCGCGTAGTCCGTGCCCGCCGAGGAGGCCGTCGCTCCCAGCCCCAACAGCGCCCCCACCCACACCAACAGGACCACCAGCCGGTGCCGGTAGCACCACCGTGCCAATGCCGTCACGCTCAACGCCCCTTCGTCCTCGGTCGGTCCCCCAGGTCCTGGCTCCAGCATCGGCGGCGCTCCCCGCGTGCGAGGGGTGCCGCGCGCAACTCTCAAGGAACTCCAAAGCGGTGGCGGCCCCGGGCGCGGGCGGCGGAGCCGATACTGGGGGCATGACGACGGCCCCAGGCACCGTGCTGGTCGTGGAGGACGAGCCGAGCATCGCGGACGTCCTCGCGATCGCCCTGCGCTACCACCGCTTCGAGGTGATGACGGCGGGCACCGTCCGCGAGGCCCGCACGCTCGCCGGGCGCACCCGGCCGGACGCGGCCCTGCTGGACGTGATGCTCCCGGACGGCGACGGGCGGGGGCTGGGCCGGGAACTGCGGTCCCGGCAGCCCGAGCTGGCGCTGATATTCCTCACCGCCCGCGACTCGCCGGGCGAGATCGTCGGCGCGCTGTCCTTCGGCGACGACTACATCACCAAGCCGTTCAACATCGACGAGGTGGTCGCGCGGCTCACCGCGGTGCTGCGCCGCACCCGTCCCGCCGACGTCCTGCCGCAGCGCCCGCCGCTGCGCTACGGCGACCTGGAGCTGGACGAGACGACGTACTCGGTGCGCCGCGCGGGCCGGACCGTGGAGCTGACGCCCACCGAGTACGCCCTGCTGCGCTTCCTGGTGCGCAACGGCGGCCGGATCGTGCCCAAGGAGCAACTCCTCAAGCACGTCTGGCAGTACGAGCACACGCCGTCGGAGTCCACGGTCGTCGAGACCTACATCAGCTATCTGCGGCGCAAGCTGGACGCCCTGGGCGCCCCGGTGATCACCACCCGGCGCGGCGTCGGGTACGGGCTGGCATGAGGATTCCCCGGCTCCGGCGGCCGCGTGCGCCGCAGCGCCGGCGCGGCACCCACTCGCTGCGCGGCAAGCTGACGCTGGCCAACGTGGGGCTGCTCGCCGTGGGCATCGTCGTCGCGACGGCGGTGAGCCTGATGGGGATGCGGCACTACCTGCTCGGGCAGATCGACGCCCAGCTGATGAAGACCAGGCAGTCGCTGGGCAGTTCGGGGCTGACCATGCGGCAGATCGACTCGCTGGCCGCGCTGGCCCTGATCCGGGACCGGTTCGTGCAGCCCGCCGGCCAGCGGTCCCGGCCGGACTCGGTGTTCACCGCCGTCGACCCCGGCGGCCGGGCCATCCCGATCGCCGGTTTCGCGCCCAGCGACGCCCAGCGTGCCCTGGCCGACGCCGTCGGCGACCCGCGCGCGCTGGCCGCCGGCAGCACGCCCGAGGACATCGGCCTGCACGGCGCCTCCTACCGGGCGACCGCCGCCCGGCTCGACGACGGCAACTACATCGTGCTCGCCAGCACCACCGACGCGCTGCACCGGGGCATCGGCAAGGCGCTGAAGCTGGACCTGGCCGTCGGCACGCTGCTGCTGGCGCTGCTGGCGTGCCTGACCATGTTCTCCGTGCGGCGCCGGATGCTGCCGCTGGAGGACATGGTGGAGACCTCCTCGGCCATCGCCGAGGGGGATCTGACCCGGCGGGTGCCCTCCAGCCACCATCCGACCCAGGAGGTCGAACAGTTGCGGGTCGCGCTGAACTCGATGCTGCACCAGGTGGAGTCGGCGTACCGCACGCGCGAGCGCAGCGCGGCCCAGCTGCGCCGCTTCGTGGCCGACGCCTCGCACGAGCTGCGCACCCCGCTGGCGGCGATACGGGGCTATCTCCAGCTGTACGACAAGGGGATGCTGACCGAGCCGGCCGAGCGCAGGCGCGCCTGGGACCGGATGAACGCCGAGGCCGACCGCATGGGGCGGCTGGTGGACGAGCTGCTCACCCTGGCCCGCCTCGACCAGCGGCCAGAACTGCGGCTGCGCGAGGTGGACGCCGGCCGTCTGGTGCGCGACGCGGCCGAGGACCTGCGGGCGCAGCAGCCGGAGCGGCCGCTGACGGTCGAGGCGGACGGCGCGCTGCCGGTGCGCGCCGACGAGTCGGGGCTGCGCCAGGTGCTGGGCAACCTGGTGACCAACGTCCGGGTGCACACGCCCGCCGACGTCCCGGTGCGGCTCGCCGCGGAGCGCGTGGCGGGGACGGTACGGCTGCTGGTCGCGGACAAGGGCCCGGGGCTGGACGAGGACGACGCGGCCCGCGTCTTCGACCGCTTCTTCCGCGCGGGCGGCGGCGCGGGCAGCGGGCTGGGGATGGCCATCGTGCAGGGGGTGGTGGCCGCGCACGGCGGCACGGTCACGGTCCGCACGGCCTTGGGCCAGGGCTTCGCGGTGACGGTCGTGCTGCCGGCGGCGACGGCGGCCGGGGAGGACACGGCGTGACGTGCCCGCGGCCCGGCCCGGACCGTCCGCGGCCCGCCGCGAACCTCCCGCGGGCCGCCCGGGACCTCCCGCCGCCCGGCGCCGGACCGCCACCGGGCCGCCCCGCGGAGTGCGCCGCCGCCGTCGGATCCGGCGGGGCTTCCCCAGGCGGAGGACAGCGGGCGGGAAGCGTCCGTTTCACGCCTCGCGCGAAGCGAGCTGGATCACGGTGATGTCCGACGGAGCGCCCACGCGGGTGGGCGGTCCCCACGCACCGGCTCCCCGGCTGACGTACAGCTGGGTGTCGCCGTAGCGCTCCAGGCCCGCGACCGTGGGATTGGCCGCGGCGGCGATCAGGCTGCCGGGCCACAGCTGGCCCCCGTGGGTGTGGCCGGAGAGCTGGAGGTCCACGCCGTGCCGTACGGCCTCGTGGATCTGCACCGGCTGATGGGCCAGCAGCACACAGGCGCGGGCGGGGTCCCGGCCGCCGAGCGCGCGGCCGAAGTCGGGTCCCCGGCCCTCGCCGGCGCCCCGCACGTCGTTGACCCCGGCGAGGTCGAACGCGGGCAGCTCGGTGCGCGCGTTCTCCAGCGGGTGCAGCCCGAGCCGCCGCACCTCCTCCACCCACTGCGCGGCGCCGGAGAAGTACTCGTGGTTCCCGGTGACGAAGTACGCGCCGTGCCGGGCCCGCAGTCCGGCCAGCGGGGCCGCGGCCGGGCCGAGGTCCCCGACGCTGCCGTCCACGAGGTCGCCGACGACCGCGATGAGGTCGGGCTGGGTCGCGTTGACGGTGTCCACGACCCGCTGTGCGAAGCCGCGCCCGAGGACCGGTCCCAGATGGATGTCGCTGACCACGGCGATCCGGAACCCGTCGGCCGTGCGCGGGAGTCGGGCGAGCGGCACGGTGACCCGTTTCACACCGGGCCCGCGCAGCACGCCGTACGTCCCGTAGCCGACCGTCCCGGCGGCCGCGGCGGCCGCCGCCCCGGCGACGACCCGGGAGACGAACAGCCGCCGGGTGGGGCCGGCGGAGGCGGGCGTGTCCGGTGCGGGCCGCGCGGGCGGCCGGGGCGGCGTGGGTGAGCCGTCCTGCTCGCGGCCGGTTCCGGGCGCGGACCGGGAGCTTCCGGGCGTGGACCGGGAGGCTCCGGACACGCAACGGGAGCTTCCGGGCGCGGGCCGGGAGGCTCCGGACGCGGACGTGGCGCCGGAGGGTGTGGTGACCGACGCGGGCACCGGCTCCTCGGACGGCTCGGACGGGACGCCGCGGGTCCGCGCGGCGCGGCGGGCGCCCCGGACCGGCAGCCGCATCAGCAGCGGGCGCAGGAGCTCACCGGCGACCACCGCGAGCAGCAGGTACAGCGAGAGAGCCGCCCACAGGAACCCGGGCCAGGCCAGGGCGCGCTGGAGCGCGAAGGGGGCGCCGGCGCGTTCGGCGGCCAGGGCCCCCACGGCCAGCGCCCAGCCCCCGGCGATCAGCGCCGCACCCGCGCGCCGCACCCGTCCCGGGGCGCGGGTCGTGTCGCGGAACAGGCGCCGCCACACGTACCAGTTGGCCGCCACCACGGCGGCCAGTACCAGCAGTGCCACCAGCACCACGACGACCACCATGTGCTGCCCGACCCTTCCGTCGCTCGCGCGGTATGTCCGAAACGCTATGACGGGCGGCGCAGGGCGCGCAGCCCGCGCAACCCGATGCCACCGATGACCGTCCCCCATACGAAGGACGCGATGGCCAGGGCCAGATGGACCCAGAAGTACGCCGTCGGCCGGCCGTGGTCGAAGGCGAGCCCGCTGCCGTCCTTGACGAGATTCTTGACGAAAGTGACCCAGATGACCCAGCTCCACACCCCGAAGGCGAGCAGGAACCAGGACAGGGGGCGGCTGAGCTTCATACCTCCAGTATCGCTGCCGGGCATCCGGCTCCGGCCCCGGGGTGGGAGGGGGCCTGGGACACCGATGTCCATGACAGGTACCTTTCCGAGCGTGCTCGCACCTCACCGGACCACCAGGCGATCCCTGCTGGTCACTTCCGCCGCCCTGATATCCGTTTCGCTGACCGCGCCCGCCGCGCTCGCGGTGCCGGCCCCCAGGACCTCGGCCACTCCGCCGGCGCAGATGTCGGCCGTGGGCGGCGCCCGCCTGGGCCGGGCGGGCACCCAGGTCGACCTGGCGGGCGGCGCGCCCGTACTGCCCAAGGACCTCACCGCGCGCTCCTGGATCGTCGCCGACGCCGAGTCCGGCGAGGTGCTGGCCGCGCACAACGCGCACTGGCAGCTGCCCCCGGCGAGCACGCTGAAGATGCTGTTCGCGGACACGGTGCTGCCGAAGTTCCCCAGGTCCCAGAAGCACAAGGTGGCCGCGAGCGACCTGGCCGGGATGGGCGAGGGGTCCAGCCTGGTCGGGATCAAGGAGAACGAGACCTACACGGTGCACGACCTGTGGCTGGGCGTCTTCCTGCGCTCCGGCAACGACGCGGTGCATGTGCTGGCCGCGATGAACGGCGGTGTCCCGCAGACCGTGAAGGACATGAACGCGCACGCCCGTGAACTGCGGGCGCTGGACACCCACGTGGTGAGCCCGGACGGCTACGACGCGGACCGCCAGGTCTCCTCGGCGTACGACCTGACCCTGTTCGCCCGCTCCGGGCTGCAGAAGAAGGACTTCCGGGAGTACTGCTCGACCGTGCGGGCCAAGTTCCCCGGCGAGACGAAGAAGGACAAGAAGGGCAGGACCTCGCGGGGTTCCTTCGAGATCCAGAACACCAACCGGCTGCTGAGCGGCGACTACGACATCTCCGTCTACCAGGGCATCGCGGGGGTGAAGAACGGCAACACCACCCACGCGGGCGCCACCTTCACCGGCGTCGCCGAGCGGGACGGCCGGGTGCTGCTCGTCACGGTGATGAACCCGGAGAAGAAGGAGCACAACGAGGTCTACAAGGAGACCGCGAGGCTCTTCGACTGGGGCTTCAAGGCGGCCGGCAAAGTGCGACCGGTGGGCGAGCTGGTGCCGCCGACGAGCGCGGGCCGGCCCGGCGCGACCCCCTCGGCGGGCCGGGCGGGTGGCGGGGGCGGCGGCTCCTCGTCCCGCCCGGTGGCCGGCGCCTCCGTCGCCAAGGGCTCGAGCGGCGCCGGGGTCGCCCTCGGCATCACCGCCGGGGTGCTGGCGCTGCTGGCGGCCGGGGTCTTCCTGGTCAACCGCCGCTGGCCGCTGCCGGATCTGGTGCGCCGCCGGAGCCGTTCCTGACCGCCGCCCCCTTGCTTCCCGTCGCCGTCCAGGACGCGCAGTACAGCACCAGCTTGGAGGTGAAGTTGATCCACAGCAGCAGGGCGACGGGGACCCCGAAGGCGCCGTACACGCTCTTCGCCGCGACCCCCTGGATGTAGCCACTGAGCAGCAGCTTCAGCAGCTCGAAGCCGACCGCCCCGAGCAGCGCCGCGACCAGCAGCCGGCGGCGGGGCGGCTCGACCCCGGGCAGCAGCGTGAGGACGTACAGCAGCACCAGGAAGTCGGCGAGCACGGCTACGGCGAAGGCGACGATCCGCAACAGCACGCTGCCCCAGCCGTGTTCGTCCAGGCCGAACTGGCGGGAGGTCCAGCCGACGGCGGCCGAGGCGACGGTGGAGACGGCGAGCGTGACCACCACCGCGCCGCCGAAGCCGACCAGGACGCCCGCGTCCTTCACCTTGCCCAGCAGCGGGTTCTCCTCCGGGTCGGGCAACTCCCAGACGGCGCGCAGGCAGTCGCGCATCTGGCCGACCCAGCCGATGCCGGTCAGCAGCAGTACGGCGCCCGCGATCACACCGACGGTGCCGGCGTTCTCCACCAGGGCGCCGATGTCCAGTTGACCGCCCAGACCGGGGAACTGCTGCTCGATCCGGCTCTGCAGGGCGCGCTGCCGCCCGGCGCCGAGCGTCGCGGCGCCGATCGCGGCGCCCACCGTGAGCAGCGGGAAGAGCGCGACGAAGCTGACGAACGTCATCGCGGCGGCCAGCCGCGTCCACTTGACCCGGTCCAGCCGTTCGTAGGACCGCCAGGCGTGCGTGAGCATCAGGCGGGCCGCCCAGGGGCCGACGACGGGGAGGTTCCTCAGCCAGTCCATGACCCGACAGTGCCCGCCGGTGCCCGCTCCATGGCGGCGCCGACACCGCGTTTCTGCGACAAAACGCCCATAACCGAGCGATACAGTCGTCTGCCGTGAAGGATGCCTCCGGTCTGCACCGCCCCGCCCGTCCCGACCTCCTCCCCCGCCTGGACCGCCTCCCGCGCCTGGACCGCCTCGCCCCGGCCGGCCGGCTGCCCCGGTCGCTGCTCGTCCTCGGCGGCACCTCGGGGATCGCGCTGGCCGTCGCCCGGCGGCTGATCGCCCGGCGCACCCGCACGGTGTGGCTGGCGGGCCGGCCCTCGCCGGCGCTGGAGGAGGCCGCCGCCCATCTGCGGTCGCTGGGCGCCGAGGTGCGCACGGTCGCCTTCGACGCGCTCGACCCCGCCTCCCACGACGCGGCTCTCGGCAAGGTGTTCGCCGAGGGACCGGTCGACATGGCGTTGCTGGCCTTCGGTGTGCACGGCGACCAGGCCTACGACGAGCGGGAGCCGCTGAACGCGGTGCGGGTCGCGCAGACCAACTACACCGGCGCGGTGTCCGCGGGGCTGGTGGTGGCGCGGGAGCTGCAGAACCAGGGGCACGGCTCGCTGGTGGTGCTCTCCTCGGTGGCCGCCGAGCGGGCCCGCCGCACCGACTTCATCTACGGCTCCAGCAAGGCGGGGCTCGACACCTTCACGCAGGGGCTGGGCGACGCGCTGTACGGCACGGGCGTGCACGTCATGGTCGTACGCCCCGGGTTCGTGCGGTCGCCGGCCACGGCGGGCCGGGCGGCCGAACCGCTGTCGAGCACGCCGGAGGAGGTCGCCTCGGCCGTCGAACTCGGCCTGCGGCGGCGCTCGGAGAACGTGTGGGTGCCCGGCAGGCTGCGGCTGGCGGCGGGGGTGCTGCGGCACCTGCCGCGGGCGCTGTACCGGCGGCTGCCGCTGTGAGCGGCCGCGCCACCTGCCGTGCGGGCGCCACCTGCCGTGCGGGCGGGCGCCGCCTGCCGTGCGGGCGCCGCCTGCCGTGCGGGCGCCGCCTCCCGTGCGGGCGCCGCCTACCGTGCGGGCAGGGTGCCGCGGTCCACCGGGCCCGCCTGCGGGGGCACCACGGCACGGCCGCCGAAGGCGAACTCGCGCAGCCTGCGCCAGACTCCGTCGCCGCCCTGCTCGTGCAGGGCGAAACCGGTGCACTGCCACTCGGCCTCGTAGCCGGCGAGCTCCTCGAAGGCGCGGTCCATCGCCGCGTCCTCGATGCCGTGCGCCACCGTGACGTGCGGGTGGTAGGGGAACTGCAGCTCGCGGGCCACCGGGCCGGAGGCGTCGCGGACCTGCTTCTGCAGCCAGGTGCACGCCTCGGCGCCCTCGACGACCCGTACGTACACCACCGGTGACAGCGGCCGGAAGGTGTCCGTGCCGGACAGCCGCATGGTGAAGGGGCGCCCGGCCGCGGCCACCTCGGTCAGATGGGCCTCGATGGCCGGCAGGTCCGCCGGGTCGACCTCGGTCGGCGGCAGCAGGGTGACGTGCGTGAAGATGCCGTGAGCCGCGGCGTCGCCGAAGCCCACGCGCCGCTGCTGGAGCAGGCTGCCGTGGGGCTCCGGGACCGCGATCGACACGCCGATCGTTACGGTCCCCACGTCGTCTCCTTCGTCTGCCGGAAGGCTCGTCTTTTCGTTCTTCGCGGTTTGGCCGTTTTCGTCACCGCCGTCCGGCTTCGACTGTACGACCACGGCCGTGCCGTGGGCAGGCGCAGCCGGAGTGATGTGCAGCGCTTTGCCCGGGTACGGGAATGTGCGGGAGCGCGCCTCAGTGCTTGGCGGGCAGGAAGCCCACCCTGGCGTACGCCTGGGAGAGCGTCTCCGCGGCGACCGCGCGCGCCTTCTCCGCGCCCTTGGCCAGCACCGAGTCCAGCGTCTCCGGGTCGTCCAGGTAGGCCTGGGTGCGCTCCCGGAACGGCGTCACGAACTCGACCATGACCTCGGCGAGATCCGTCTTGAGCGCACCGTAGCCCTTGCCCGCGTACTTCTCCTCCAGTTCGCCGATACCCGTACCCGTCAGGGTCGAGTAGATCGTCAGGAGGTTGCTGACGCCCGGCTTGGCCTCCGGGTCGAAGCGGACGACGGTGTCGGTGTCGGTGACGGCGCTCCTGACCTTCTTGGCCGTGGCCTTGGGCTCGTCCAGCAGGTTGATCAGGCCCTTCGGCGTGGACGCCGACTTGCTCATCTTGATCGTCGGGTCCTGGAGGTCGTAGATCTTCGCCGTCTCCTTGAGGATGTACGCGCTGGGAACGGTGAAGGTGTCGCCGAAGCGGCCGTTGAAGCGCTCGGCGAGGTCGCGGGTCAGCTCGATGTGCTGGCGCTGGTCCTCCCCGACGGGCACCTCGTTGGCCTGGTACAGCAGGATGTCGGCGACCTGGAGGATCGGGTACGTGAACAGGCCGACCGAGGCGCGGTCGGCGCCCTGCTTGGCGGACTTGTCCTTGAACTGGGTCATCCGGGACGCCTCGCCGAAGCCGGTGAGGCAGTTCATCACCCAGGCGAGCTGGGCGTGCTCGGGCACATGGCTCTGGACGAACAGCGTGCACCGCTCCGGGTCGAGACCGGCGGCCAGCAGCTGGGCGGCGGCCAGCCGGGTGTTGGCGCGCAGCTCGGCCGGGTCCTGCGGGACCGTGATCGCGTGCAGGTCGACGACCATGTAGAACGCGTCGTGGGTCTCCTGCAGGGCCACCCACTGGCGGACGGCGCCCAGGTAGTTGCCGAGGTGGAACGAGCCTGCGGTGGGCTGGATTCCGGAGAGCACACGGGGTCGGTCGTTGGCCATGTGCACCATTCTCTCAGGTGCGGGGCACTGATCCGGAACTGGCCGGGCACCGGCCCCGCACCCGTCGCGCGCCGCGGCGGGTCCGTTGTGCCCACGGGGTGGGTAGGTAGAGCCGGAGGGACGGAAGGGGAGGAGGGGGTCCTCGTGCGACGGCCGGCGGGTGCGGTGGTGACGGGTGCGATGGCGGCGGGTGCGGTGGTGGTGGCTACGGCGGTGGTCCTGGCGCCGGCGGCTGCGGCGGCGGTCATGGCGCCGGCGGGCCGGCCGGGGGCCGTTGCGGTGGAAGCCCCGGCGCCTCGCCCGGGATCCGTCTCGGGGCCCTGTGCGGAGCCCGGCGCTGCTCCCGGTGCGGCTCCGGGGCGCTGCGCGGAGCCCGATGTGGCGGTGGTCACGTACACCGCCACCGGGCGGACCGCGGCCTGGCATTCCGGGGAGACGGAGTTCGACGCGCTGCGCGGCGTGCTGGACCCGGCGTATCCGGCCACCGAGCGGGTCCCCCAGGCCTGGACCGAGGGCCGCCATCCGCCGGTACGGATCACCGTGCTGTGGGGGCTGACCGGGGTCGGGGGCTGGCCGCAGACGAACCGGGCGCCCGGCGGCGACGTGGCGATGCTGCGCCAGGACCAGCTGTTCGTGGCCGAGGACGGCACTCCGTGGGTGCGCACCGACCCCGCCCCGGACCTGCCCGACGACGACATCCGCTGGCACCGGGCACCGCGCCGGTTCTTCGACCTCGCGGACCACGACGGCCTGCTCGGCCGCCCGCCCGTGACGGCCGGCGGCGACGGGACGCGGGAGCGGGTGTGGTGGGCGGCCGCGGGCGCCGCGGCCGGGATCGCCGGCTCCGTGCTGGTGCGGCGTGCGGCGGGCCGGCGCGGGGACGGTCCGCCGCGCCGGGAGCCGCGGCAGGAGCTGATCGACCTCTGACCGCTTCCGGGGGCCCGGACGCCTCCCCGGGGCCCGGGGCGGCCGTCCGGCCCCGGGGCGGCGAGGGCGGGGGCGGCGGCGGATCAGCCGAGGTCGATCTCCGGGTACAGCGGGAAGCCGGCCACCAGGTCCGTGGCGCGGCGGGAGATCTCGTCGGAGATCTTGGCGTCGAGGACGTGCTGGGCCTTGGAGGGGGCGCCCTTGGCGGTGGTGCCGGGCTCGGTGGCCGTCAGCACCCGGTCGATCAGGCCGGCGACCTCGTCCATCTCCGCGGTGCCCAGGCCCCGGGTGGTCAGGGCGGGGGTGCCGACGCGGATGCCGGAGGTGTACCAGGCGCCGTTGGGGTCGGCCGGGATCGCGTTGCGGTTGGTGACGATGCCCGACTCGAGCAGGGCCGCCTCGGCCTGGCGGCCGGTGAGACCGTAGGAGGTGGCGACGTCGATCAGGTTGAGGTGGTTGTCGGTGCCGCCGGTGACGAGGGTGGCGCCGCGCCGCATCAGGCCCTCGGCGAGGGCGCGGGAGTTGTCGACGATGCGCTGGGCGTAGTCGCGGAAGGAGTCCTGCCGGGCCTCGGCCAGGGCGACCGCCTTGGCGGCCATGACGTGCGGCAGCGGGCCGCCGAGCACCATCGGGCAGCCGCGGTCGACCTGGTCCTTGAGGGAGTCGTCGCACAGCACCATGCCGCCGCGCGGGCCGCGCAGCGACTTGTGCGTGGTGGTGGTGACGATCTGGGCGTGCGGCACCGGGTCGAAGTCGCCGGTGAGCACCTTGCCGGCGACCAGGCCCGCGAAGTGGGCCATGTCGACCATGAGGGTGGCGCCCACCTCGTCGGCGATCTCCCGCATGGTCCGGAAGTTCACCAGGCGGGGGTAGGCGGAGTAGCCGGCGACGATGATCAGCGGCTTGAACTCGCGGGCCTGGGCGCGCAGCGCGTCGTAGTCGATCAGGCCGGTCGCCGGGTCCGTGCCGTAGGAGCGCTGGTCGAACATCTTGCCGGAGATGTTCGGGCGGAAGCCGTGGGTGAGGTGACCGCCGGCGTCCAGGGACATGCCGAGCATGCGCTGGTTGCCGAAGGCGCGGCGCAGCTCCGCCCAGTCCTGCTCGGACAGGTCGTTGACCTGGCGGGCGCCGGCCTTCTCCAGGGCGGGCACCTCGACGCGCTGGGCGAGCACGGCCCAGAAGGCGACGAGGTTGGCGTCGATGCCGGAGTGCGGCTGGACGTAGGCGTGGCGGGCGCCGAACAGCTCGCGCGCGTGCTCGGCGGCCAGCGACTCCACGGTGTCGACGTTGCGGCATCCGGCGTAGAAGCGGCGGCCGACGGTGCCCTCGGCGTACTTGTCGCTGAACCAGTTGCCCATCGCCAGCAGGGTGGCCGGGGAGGCGTAGTTCTCGGAGGCGATCAGCTTGAGCATCTCGCGCTGGTCCGCCACCTCCTGGCCGATCGCGTCGGCGACACGCGGCTCGACCGCGCGGATCACGTCGAGGGCGGCGCGGAAGGCGGTGGACTCCGGGGAGAGGGGATGCTTGGACATGGGGACCTCCGGACGGCGTGCGTTCAGCGTTCACGGTACGGCCCAGGCGCACGGCACTCTTTCCCGCTCGGGCCGCTCCCCGATGGTCCGTCCCATCTTCGGATCCCGCTGCCGGAACCCAGCGCGCCAGTCACGGCCCGTTGATCAGCCTACCGGGCGGCGGTCACGGCCGGGTTCCCGCGTCCAGCATGCGAGCGACGGTAGGAAGGAGGACGTCCCCCGTCCTCAGGACAGCCCCGGGAGCCGCCGTGTCCGCCACGGAAGACCTGATCGCCGCCGCCGACGCCCACAGCGCGCACACCTACCATCCGCTGCCCGTGGTGATCGCCACCGCGGACGGCGCCTGGATGACGGACGTCGAGGGCCGCCGCTACCTCGACTTCCTGGCCGGCTACTCGGCACTGAACTTCGGGCACGGCAACCGGCGGCTGGTCGAGGCGGCCAAGGCGCAGCTGGACCGGGTGACGCTGACCTCGCGGGCGTTCCACCACGACCTGTTCGGGGCGTTCTGCGAGCGGCTGGCGGCGCTGTGCGGCATGGAGACGGTGCTGCCGATGAACAGCGGCGCCGAGGCGGTGGAGACCGCCGTGAAGACGGCCCGCAAGTGGGGGTACAAGGTCAAGGGCGTGCCCGCCGAGATGGCGAAGATCGTGGTCGCGGGCAACAACTTCCACGGCCGTACGACGACGATCGTCAGCTTCTCCACCGATCCGCAGGCGCGGGCGGACTACGGCCCGTACACCCCGGGCTTCCAGATCGTGCCCTACGGCGATCTGACCGCCCTGCGGTCGGCGCTGACCGAGAACACGGTGGCCGTGCTGCTGGAGCCGATCCAGGGCGAGGCGGGGGTGGTCGTGCCCCCGGCGGGCTATCTGCCGGCGGTGCGGGAGCTGACCCGGGAGCGGAACGTGCTCTTCGTGGCCGACGAGATCCAGTCGGGGCTGGGCCGCACCGGGCGCACCTTCGCCTGCGAGCACGAGGGCGTGGTGCCGGACGTGTACGTCCTCGGCAAGGCGCTCGGCGGCGGGATCGTGCCGGTGTCGGCGGTGGTGTCCTCGTGGGACGTGCTCGGGGTGTTCCGGCCGGGCGAGCACGGGTCGACGTTCGGCGGGAACCCGCTGGCCTGCGCGGTGGCGCTGGAGGTGATCGCCATGCTGCGGTCGGGCGAGTACCAGGCGCGGGCCGCGGAGCTGGGCGAGCATCTGCACCGGGAACTGGGGCTGCTCGCCGGGACCGGCCGGGTCACGGCGGTGCGCGGGCGGGGTCTGTGGGCGGGGGTGGACGTCGACCCGGCGGCCGGCACCGGGCGGGAGATCTCCGAGCGGCTGATGGACCGGCGGGTCCTGGTGAAGGACACGCACGGCTCCACCATCCGGATCGCCCCGCCGCTGGTGATCGGCAAGGAGGACCTGGACTGGGGGCTGGACCGGCTGCGGGAGGTACTGGGCGCGTGAGGCCGCACGGTGCGGGGCCGCGCGGGCGGCGTGGGTAGTGTCGTCGTACCCGACGTGGAAGGGCAGTTGCATGGCCGGCGAGATCGTGATCGTGCAGACGACCATTGACGACGAGGAGCGGGCGAAGGCCCTCGCTCGCGGGGCGGTCGAGAACCGGCTGGCCGCCTGCGCCCACATCGACCAGCCGTTCACCGCGGTGTACCGGTGGAAGGGCGCCGTCGAGACCGCCCAGGAGTGGCGGGTGTCGTACAAGACGACCACGGACCGGCTTCCACAGCTGGAGGCCTGGGTCGCCGAACGACACAGCTACGAGGTCCCGGAGTGGATCGCTCTCCCGGTGAGCGGCGGATCCGAGGCCTACCTGAAGTGGGTGGTCGAGGAGTCCTCGCCGCGGTCCGCCGGGTGACTCCTTGGGCCGGCAGTCCCGCGCCGCACCGCGGACCGCCCGCGGGCGAGGACCCGGCGGCCCACCGCACGGCCGTCCCCGCCGTGCGCGCACGGCGGGGACGGCCGGTCAGAGGATCACGTGGGGCAGGAAGCGGGCGTACTCGTCCGTGATCAGGCCGGAGGACTCGCGGATGCCGAGTCCGGCGGCCTCGTCGCCGACGACCCACGCGCCGAGGACGACGTGGTTGCCGTCGAAGGCCGGCAGCGGTGCGAGAGCCTGGTAGCAGCAGGGCTCCTCGCGCGGGACCGGATCGGCACCGTTCCCGGCCTCGTGCACGGTCACCCCGGCGCCCTCGCGCCCGAGCAGGGGCTTGGCGACGTAGCCGGTGGTGGCCGCCAGCTCGCGCGGGCCGTCCAGGTAGGCGGGCAGCAGGTTGGGGTGGCCGGGGAACAGCTCCCACAGGACGGCGAGCAGCGCCTTGTTGCTGAGCAGCATCTTCCAGGCGGGCTCGATCCACAGGGTGCTGCCGGTGCCGCCGCCGTTGTCCAGGGTGTCCAGCAGGGGGCCGGCGAACCGGTCGGTGGTGAGCCACTCCCAGGGGTAGAGCTTGAAGATGCTGCGGATGAAACGGAGTTGGTTGTCGACGAACCGGCCGGACAGCGGGTCCCAGCCGATCTCCTCCATGGAGATCCAGTCGGTGTCCAGCCCGGCCTGCTCGGCGGTCTCCTTGAGGTAGGCGACCGTCATGAGGTCCTCGCCCAGCTCGTCGTCGCTGGTGTGCGCGAAGTACAGCGGGCTCCCCGGCGGCAGCAGCGGGGCCTGCTCGCGCCAGGCCGCGACCAGGCGTTCGTGCAGGGAGTTCCACTGGTCGGCGCCGGGGAAGCGGTCCTCCATCCAGAACCACTGGGGCGAGGCGGCCTCCACCAGGGAGGTGGGGGTGTCGGCGTTGTACTCCAGCAGCCGCGCCGGGCCGGTGCCGTCGTAGCGCAGGTCGAAACGGCCGTAGAGGGAGGGGAGTTCGCCCCGCCGGTGCCATGCCTCGGCGACGGCCCGGGCGACGCGCGGGTCGGTGATGCCGAGGTCGGCGAAGCGGTCCTCGGCCACGATGTGCGCGGCCGCCTCCAGGCACATGCGGTGCAGTTCCTCGACGGTCTCCTCCAGCGCCTCGACCTCCGGCAGGCCGAAGACGTAGTGGGCGCTCTCGTCCCAGTAGGGGCGCAGCACGCCGTCCGGGTGCCGGGTGAGCGGGTAGATCAGGCCCTGGGACTCGACGGTGCGCTGCCAGTCGGGCCGGGGCTGTATGGTGCGGCGCTCCACGCGGGCCTCAGCCGCCCGACTTGCCGTGGCCGCCGCCGAAGCCGCCGCGGTCGACGCCGCCGTGGCTGCCGCCGCTCGAACTCCCCGAGCCGGAGCGGGGCTTGGTGAAGGAGCCGCCGTCGACCCAGCCGTTCTTCTTCTTCCCGCCGTAGTACCAGGAGCCGTTCACGGAGGTCTTGGCCGACTTGCAGTTCTTGTCGGCGACGACCTTGTAGCCCTTGGCGAGCGTGTAGCTGTCGCGGTCGACGCACCGCTTGTCCGGGTCGGAGGAGCAGGCGGTGAGCGCTGCCGCGAGCAGTCCCACACCGCCCAGTACGACCGTTCCCGAGCGAAGTTGCCGGCGTGCGTCCACCATGTCCGTCTCCCCGTCGTCGTGGCCGGCGGCTGTTTCCCGTTGCTTCCCGTCGGCCGGTTTCCGGCGGTCAGCCTAGAGATCGGTGAGAACTCCGGATGCGGCGGCCCCGGGCTGCCGCCCTCGCCTACAGTCGGTTCGTGCTCTTTGGAATGGTGTGCGCGCTTGGCGCCGCGGTGTGTTTCGGTACGGCGACGGTCCTCCAGGCGGTCGCCGCGCGGGCCGCGGCCGCCTCGGGCGGCGGCGGGGGCGGGGACGCGGCGCTGCTGCTGCGGGCGGTGCGGCAGTGGCGGTACCTGGCGGGGCTGGGCCTGGACGGCCTGGGCTTCCTGCTGCAGATCGCCGCCCTGCGGTCGGTGCCGATCTACGCGGTCGGCGCGGCGCTCGCCTCCAGCCTCGCGGTGACGGCGGTGGCGTCGGCCCGGCTGCTCGGGGTGCGGCTGAGCGCGCTGGAGTGGGGCGCGGTGGGCGTGGTCTGCGCGGGCCTGGGGATGCTCGGCCTCGCCTCCGGCGCGGAGGGCGACCGGTCCGGTACGGCGGCGCTGAGGTGGGCGATGCTCGGCGCGGCGGTGGGTGTGGCGGCCCTCGGCGCGGTGGCCGGCCGGCTGCCCGGGCGCGGCCGCGCGCTGCTGCTGGGGCTGGGCGCGGGTCTCGGCTTCGGGGTGGTGGAGGTCTCGGTGCGGCTGATCGACTCCCTCGCCCCGGCCCGGCTGCCGGCCAACCCGGCGGCGTACGCGCTGGTGCTGGGCGGCGGCGCCGCGTTCGTGCTGCTGACCTCGGCCCTGCAGCGCGGCTCGGTGACCACGGCCACCGCCGGCCTGGTGGTCGGCGAGACCGTGGGGCCCGCCCTCATCGGCGTCACCCTGCTCGGCGACCGCACCCGGGAGGGCCTGGGCTGGCTCGCCGTCCTGGGGTTCGCGGTGGCGGTCGCCGGCGCCCTGGCGCTGGGCCGCTTCGGGGAGGCCCCGGGCGACACGCCGGCTGACGGCTCGGCCGACGGCCCGGTGGATGGCTCGGCGGAGGCGGTGCCGGCCTCGCAGGCGTGAGGCGGGGGGACAACGCCCGCCGGACCGGACCGTGCGGCGGACGGGGCGCACACGGCGGCGGCGGGACGGCGGTGCGGACCGGCCGGGAAGGCGGCGCGGGCGCGGGCGGGGCGCACACGGCGGCGGCGCGGGCGCGGGCCGACCGGTCGGGACAGCGGTCCGCAGCGGCGGATCCGGCGGCCCGGCGGCGGGGCGGCGGCGATCCCGGCGGCGGGGCGAAGCGGCGACGGCGGGGCGGCCACACCGCAGCCCGGGCTCACCGCACCACGTCGTCACGGCTCACGGGAGCACGCGGCACAGGGCGTCCAGGGCTGCCGTCCAGGCGTGGTCGGGCGGGGTGCCGTAGCCGACGACCAGGGCGTCCAGCCGGGGCGCGGTGGCCTCCGGATGCCGGAAACGGGCCAGGCCGTGCAGGGCGAGGCCCTGCCAGGCCGCCGCCTGGACCACGGAGGGCTCGGTGCCCGGCGGCAGGCGCAGCACCGCGTGCAGCCCGGCGGCGATGCCCGTCGGGCGCACCTCGGGGGCGCGTTCGGCCAGGGCCGCGACCAGGCCGTCGCGGCGGCGGCGGTAGCGGAGCCGGGCGGCGCGCACATGACGGTCGTAGGCGCCGGAGACGAGGAGCTCCGCCAGCGTCAGCTGGTCCAGGACCCCGCAGGTGTCGTGGGGACCCTTGACGGCCACGGCCTCCTCCACCAGGGCCGGCGGCAGCGCCATCCAGGCCAGGCGCAGACCGGGGGCCAGGGCCTTGCTGACGGTGCCCAGGTACACCACGTGGTCGGGGGCCAGTCCCTGGAGCGCGCCGACCGGCTGGCGGTCGTAGCGGAACTCGCCGTCGTAGTCGTCCTCCAGGACCAGTCCGCCGGTGCGGCGGGCCCAGTCCACGACGGCCGCGCGCCGGTCCGGCCGCAGTGTCACGCCCATCGGGAACTGGTGCGAGGGCGTGAGCAGGACCGCGCCCGCGCCGGCCGGGCAGGCGTCGCCGTCCGTGACCGTGCCGCGTTCGTCGAAGGGCAGCGGGCGGGTGCGCAGCCCCGCCTCGGCCAGCAGCCGCCGGTGCACGTCCAGGCCGTAGGACTCGACGGCGACCGTGCTCGCGCCCCGCGCCCGCAGCACCGCGCCGAGGATGCGCAGGCCGTCCGAGAAGCCCGCGCACACCATCAGGTGCCCGGGGTCGGTGCGTACGCCGCGGACGCGGGCGAGGTGACCGGCGAGCGCGGTGCGCAGTTCCAGGCTGCCGCGCGGGTCGCCGTAGCCCAGCACCCGGCTGGGGGCCGCGGTCAGGGCGCGGCGGGCGGCCCTGAGCCATGCCGCGCGAGGGAAGGAGGCGAGGTCGGGGATGCCGGGCACGAGGTCGTGCACCGGGCGGCCGGCTTCGCGGGGCGGCGGGGACGTGCGCGCCGGTGGTGCCGCCCCCTGCCCCCGCCGCCCGGGTGACGGGGCGGCCACCCCCGTGGCGACCCGGGTGCCCGAGCCCTGGCGTGCGGTCAGCCAGCCCTCGGCGACCAGGTCGGCGTAGGCGTCGGCGACCGTGTTGCGGGCGATGCCCAGGTCGGCGGCGAGGGTGCGGGAGGACGGCAGCCGGGTGCCGGGCGCGAGCCGGCCGGTGCGCACGGCGTCGCGCAGGGCGTCGGTCAGTCCGCGGCGCAGCCCCGGACCGGCCGGTTCCAGATGGAGGTCGACACCCGAAGTGGCCCATGTTCTCGCCATGGAAATGGACCATACTCCTGGGCTGCCCGGCTTCTAGGGTCGAGGCCATGAGCACAGAACAGACCGCTGAGACCGTCGAGTACGCACCCGAACACCCCGCCCGGCTCGCGTGGGCCGAGCACGCTCCCGAGGTCTACCGGGCGATGGTCCGCGTGGACGCCGCCGCCCGCAAGGGCCTCGACCCCAAGCTGTACGAGCTGGTGAAGATCCGCGCCTCCCAGCTGAACCACTGCGCCTTCTGCCTGGACATGCACACCAAGGACGCGCTGGCGGCGGGCGAGAGCGTGGAGCGGGTGGTGCAGCTGGCCGCCTGGCAGGAGTCGCGGCACTTCTACACCGAGAAGGAGCTCGCGGCGTTCGAGCTGACCGACGCGGTGACCGTGCTGACGGACGGGTTCGTGCCGGACGAGGTGTACGAGCGGGCCGCGAAGCACTTCGACGAGGCCGAACTGGCGCAGCTGGTGTCGGCGATCGCGGTGATCAACGCCTGGAACCGGTTCGGGGTGGCCTTCCGCATGGCCCCGGGGCACTACACACCGGGCCAGCACGGGTGAGCCGAGCCGCCTCCTGACTCGACCAGTTCCCTCAGAGCCCGGTCGCCGGGATGTGCGGCGGCGAGTCGGTGTCTGGCATCACCGGCCCATTCGGGCTCGGATGCGGCGAGGGCGTTGAGGAACAGGGCGAGTTGTACGCCGAGGTCGAACTTGACGTGATCGCCTGCCGCGAGGCGGGCGATGCCTCGGTCGACGACGGCTGAGAGGTCACCCCGGCACGCCGAGACGATCTCCGGGTACAGCAGGTCGTTCGCACTGCGGTCGAGTTGGACCCGGTCGGCGATCCGGATCAACGCCCGAGCCGCCTCGATGCGTTCGGCCGAGGTGCCTCGCTCGTCGACCATGTCCCGGCTGCGGCCCACTGCTTCAGCCAGGTGCGCGAACGTGTCGTCCTGGCTGTTGAAGCGGTCGTACGTCTGGCCTCGCCAAGCCAGGTCGTCCGGTGCGCCGGCCGCCTCGACGACCGTCGCGTAGCCGATCGGATCCGCCCACGAGCAGAGCGCGCAGCACGCGAGGAAGCGTGCGGCCGGATCGGCGTTCTCGTCGCGGAGGAGGGCCACCAGGCCCTCGGTGCGTTCGACGTAGCCGCCGTCGAGAGCATCGGCAATGACGTCGTCCGGCTCGGCGGGCAGGCCGTCGAAGTCCGTGAACAGGAGTCGCCTCAGCACAGGATCCGGTCCCATCCGTGCAGGCCCTACAGCAGGTGGTCGGCCTTGCCGGCCTTGATGTCGGTGATGAGGGTTCGCAGGGCTTCGAGGGAGTCGGTGAGATAGCGGTCCTCTTGCCCGGCAACGGCTATGTAGGCGTTGCCGTCGGCGTCGGTGCCGAGGCGGAAGCAGGAGCTGCCTTCGGCGCAGAAGGGGCTTTCCCAGGTGATGTCGGGCACTGGTACTCCTCACAGTTGTCGTGCGAGTTCACGAATGAAGTCTCGGGACTGCTCTGGCGGCAGTGCCAGATCTTCCAACAGATCGAGTTGCGCCCGGTATTTCGCCAACTGCCCCTCAGCGTGCAGGAACGTGGGTCCGTGGGAACTGTCCACCTGCACTGTGTCGAGCTGCGGTACGGGGCCTTCGAGGTAGACGACGGTCTGCCCCGCCCCAGGGAAGGCGCCGTGGGCGAAGGGGAGGACGAGCACGGTGACGTTGTCCCACTCGGAGACCTCCAGCAGGTGCTCCAACTGGGCCCGGGCCACGTCGGTACCGCCGAACTGCATCCGCAGTGCGGCCTCGTGGATGACAGCGACGTACGGGATCGCGGTGTCGCCGGTGATCACCTGCTGACGTTCCGAACGCAGCGCGAGCCGCAGGGCAACCTCGTGCTCGGGCAGAGCAGGTACCGCCGCTCGGAAGATGGCCATCGCCTGTTCCGACGTCTGAAGCATGCCCGGCACATGCACGGTGTTGGCGCCCCGCATGCGTACAGCACCGCTCTCCGTTTCCGCGATGTCCAGCAGGCCTTGGGGCAGGGTGCCTCGATAGCGCTCCCACCAGCCTGTCCTCACCTGGGCCATCTCGACGAGTGCCTCGACGTATGCCCCATCGGTCACATCGCAGTTGCAGGCCAGTGTGCGCAAGCGGTCGGCGTTGATGCCCCGGACGCCGGACTCGATGTTGGAGATCTTGCCTCGGTCCACACCCAGCAGACCCGCCGCGAACTCGGCGGAGACTCCTGCCGCAGTGCGGATGCGTCGCAGTTCACTGCCCAGTCGCTTCTGCCGTTCCGTGGGGGTCGTCCTCGGGGGCATGGGGTTCCTCAGTTCTGTGTGGTGAATTTTCTCGAGCGCGTGGAAAATTTACCACCTACTGCTCTACCGTCAGTATCGCGCACGCTACACACCGCAACACCGGAAGCGCACCGCGCGAGCATGCCCGCCTGCCCTGGGGCGGGTGTGCTCGCGACCAGGGCGGCAGGCCACCGGCGGCTCCAAACCCCTCACCTCGTCGCGGAGTTCGCCATGCCCGAGATCCCCATTGTCCCCGTCCACTGGCACTTCCCCGCCCACCCCACCTCCGTACGGCGGGCCCGGCACGCCGTCGCCGAGTCTCTGCCGGACGTGCTTCGCCCCCATCTCGACGACGACCTGGGCCTGTTGACCTCAGAACTGGTCACCAACGCCATCCGCCACGGCGCCTGTCGGGAGGACGAGGACCTGATCGAACTCGTCCTGTGGCCCGCCGACGGACACTACTGGCTCGCCGTCTCCGACCCCGGCACCGGCAAACCCCAAGTGACCCGTCCACACACGGACTCCGAGAGCGGCCGTGGCCTGCTCCTCGTAGACAACCTCGCCGCCGCCTGGACCGTCCGGCCCCGCCCCACACACGGAACGTCCGTGATCGCGGGCCTTTCGCTCCACCCCACGCTGTCAGACCTACTCCCGATCAGAGTCTCAACACTCCCCGCCAGGTCCAACCGGCGTTGAGAACCACGTTCTGCAAGGGGTCTGTCATCTCGCGTGTATCGAAGCGGAACGCCTCGACCTTGCGCCGTTTGCCGTCAGGGCCCTGCTCCGTGTGCCACTGCCGGTACACGGCAGGCGCATGGCCGCGCCCTGCCCAGCCCGGAGGCACCGCCGTAGGTCCGCTCGGCTGGACGGCGACGCCCCCGTCCGCCGGCTAGGGCAGCCACCCCTTCCAGGTGGACCTGTGGGTGTCGACCCACTTCTTTGCTGCCTCGGCCGGGGTCAGTTTCTGGTCGGCGATCATCAACGAGACCTCGTTCTGATCCTCGGTGGTCCACTTGAAGTTCTTCAGGAAGGCCGCCGCCTTGCCGCCGGACTTCGCGAAGTGCGCGTTCAGGTACTTCTGCAAGGGCGTGTGCGGGTAGGCGCAGGCGACCTTGGCCGCGTCCGTGTCGCAGCCCTCCTTGTACGGCGGCAGCCTCACCTCCGTCATGGGGACCTTCTCGAACAGCCACTGCGGCGCGTACCAGTACGTCAGGAAGGGCTTGTGCTCCTTGGCGAACTGGCGGATCTGCGTGATCTGCGCGGCCTCCGAACCGGCGAACACCACCTGGTAGTTCAGCTTGAGGTTCTTCACCAGCGCCTTGTCGTTGGTGACGTAGGACGGGGAGCCGTCCAGCAGCTGGCCCTTGCCGCCGCTCTCCGGGGTGCGGAAGAAGGAGGCGTACTTGTCGAGGTTGCGCCAGTCGGTGATGTCCGGGTGCTGCTTGGCCAGGTACGTCGGGACGTACCAGCCGATGTGCCCGGTCACCCCGAGTCCGCCGCCGCGGGTGATGGTCTTCTTGTCGTCGACGTACCGCTTCTCCTGCTCCGGGTGGCCCCAGTCCTCCAGGATGGCGTCGACCCGGCCCTGGCTGAGCGCGTCCCAGGCGGGGACCTCGTCGACCTGGACGGTGTCGACCCGGTAGCCGAGCTCGTGCTCCAGCAGGTACTGGGCGACGGCCACGTTGGCCTGGGCACCCACCCACGACTGCACGGACAGGGTCACGGTCTTCGCGCCGCGCACGCCCGCGAACGGCGAGGCCTGTCTGGTCATGTCGGCCGCCCCGCAGCCGGCCAGCAGGGAGCAGGTGGCCGCTCCCGCGGCGATCAGCGCGGTCGCGCGTACCGGCTTCCTCATGTCAGGCTCCCTTCTCCGTGCGGTTCCGCGTCGGCTGCGTCACCCGGTCGAGCGTCAGGCCGAGGCAGACGATCGCGATGCCGGCGACCAGCCCGGTGGCCAGGTCGCCCTGGGCGAGTCCGAAGACGACGTCGTAGCCGAGCGCGCCGCCGCCGACCAGGCCGCCGATGATCACGACGGCGAGGACCAGGACCACGCCCTGGTTGACGGCGAGCAGCAGCGACCGGCGGGCGAGCGGGAGCTGCACCTGGCGCAGCTGCTGCCCGCTGGTCGCGCCGAGCGAGCGGGCCGACTCCAGCGCGGCCGGGTCGACCTGGCGCAGGCCCTGCGCGGTGATCCGGACGACGGCGGGCAGGGCGTAGACGACGGCGGCGGCGACGGCGGGGGCACGGCCCACGCCGAACAGCGCCACGACCGGGATCAGGTACACGAACTGCGGCATGGTCTGCAGGACGTCCAGCACCGGGCGCAGCAGCTTCTCGAAGCGGTCGCCGCGGGCGGCGGCGATCCCGGTCGCGAAGCCGAGGACCAGGGTGACGGCCACCGCCGCGAGCACCTGGGACAGGGTGTCCAGGGACGGTTTCCACACCCCGAGCACGCCGATGGCGGCCATGGCGCCGGCGGCGGTCAGCGCGGTGCGCCAGGTGCCGATCAGCCAGGCGAGCGCCGCGACGATCAGCAGGACGGACCACCACGGCAGCCACTGGAGCCCGTCACGCACCGGGTCCAGCACCCAGGTGGTGAAGCGGCCCGCCCAGTCGGCGGTGCCGCCGACGTACGGGACGCCCGAGTAGAGGTGGGCGGTCATCCAGTCGACGGCCCGGTCGACCGGCCCGGCGATGTCCACGGTGCCGCCCGTGGGCCACTCCAGACGGCCGGCCAGGCGCGCGGCCAGGGCCGCGGCGACGACGGCGGCGCCGGCCACGGCGGTGTGCAGCCGGGGGCGGGGCGCGTGCTCGTCGTGGCCGAGGCGCTCGCCCGCCGCGCCGGTGACGCGGTCCAGCACGACGGCCAGCAGCACGATCGGGATGCCCGCGGCGAGGGCCGCGCCGACGTCGACCGAGGCCAGCGCCTGGTACACGCGGTCGCCGAGGCCGCCGGCGCCGATCACGGAGGCGATGACGGCCATGGACAGCGCCATCATGATCGTCTGGTTGAGGCCGAGCAGCAGCTCCTTGCGGGCCAGCGGGAGGCGGGCGGTCAGCAGCCGCTGGCGCGCGGTCGCGCCGAGCGAGTCGACCGCCTCCAGCACCTCCTTGTCCGCGCCGCGCAGCCCGAGGGCGGTCAGCCGGGCCATGGGCGGGGCGGCGTAGACGACGGTGGCGAGGACGGCGGCGGGCACGCCGATGCCGAACACCAGCACCACGGGCAGGAGGTACGCGAACGCCGGGAGCACCTGCATGGTGTCCAGCACCGGGCGCAGTGCGCGGTCCATGCGGTCGGACAGGCCGGCCGCGAGGCCCAGCAGCGCGCCGACGGCGACGGAGACGAGGACCGCGACCGCCATCAGGGCCAGGGTCTGCATGGTCGGCACCCACATGCCGAGCAGACCGCAGGCGAGGAACGCGGCGGCGGTGCCGAGGGCGAGCCGGGCGCCGGCCACGCGCCAGGCGACGGCCGCGCCGAGGGCGGTGACCCCGGCCCACCCCGCGGCCAGCAGGAACAGGTAGACGGCGCGCACCGAGACGACGACCGCCTCACTGATGTAGCCGAAGAAGTACAGGAACAGCGGGTGGCCGTCCCGGTTGTCGATGATCCAGTCACTGGCGCGGCCGAGCGGCCCGGACAGGTCGACGGTCAGTTCCCGCGGCCAGCCGCCGCTTCCCCAGCGGGCGTCGGCCAGCGGCACGAGGACCGCGGCGAGGACCACGAGGACGGCCAGTTTCCGCGGGGCGCGGTGTGCGAGGAGGGCGGGGACGGTACGGGGGGACGGTGCGCCGATCGTCGTCGCCATCAGACCGCCTCCGCGCCGGGGCCGGGGTCACGCGGGGCCGCGCCGTCGGGGCCGGGGTCGCCGGGGGGCGCCTGACCGGCGCCCGGGCCGCGCGAGGGTGCCCGGCCGGGGCCGGAGTCGCCCGTGGGTACCCGGCCGGGGCCGGGGTCGCCGGACCGTCCGGGGTCGCGGTCGCGGGGGGTGGCCGGGTCCGGTGCGGGTGCCGCCTCGGCGGTACGGCCGCCCGCGGCGGGGCCGCCGGTTCCGGCGACCACTTCGAGCAGCGCGTCGGCGTCGACGACGCCCACGCACCTGCCCCCGTCGAGCACCCGCGCCGCGGTGCCCGCCCGGGCCACCGCCTCGATCGCCTCCGCGACCGTGGCCTCCGGAGGGACGGCCGGGCCGGTGGCCGCGTCCCCGGCCGGGGCCGGGCGCATGGCCCGGCGGACCGTGACCACCTGTTCGCGGGGGACGTCGCGGACGAACGCGCGGACGTAGTCGTCGGCCGGGGAGGCGACGATCTCCTCTGGGGTGCCGAGCTGGACCACGCGGCCGTCGCGCATCAGCGCGATGCGGTCGCCGAGCCTGAGCGCCTCCTGGAGGTCGTGGGTGATGAACACCATCGTGCGGCCCTCCTCCTGGTGCAGACGGACGACCTCCTCCTGCATGTCCCGCCGGATGAGCGGGTCCAGGGCGCTGAACGGCTCGTCGAAGAGCAGCACCTCCGGGTCCACGGCCAGGGCCCGGGCCAGGCCGACGCGCTGGCGCTGGCCGCCCGACAGCTGGCCCGGGCGGCGCTGCTCCATGCCCTCCAGGCCGACCTTCGCCACCACCTCGGCGGCCCGCTCGCGCCGTTCGCCCTTGCCCACGCCCTGGATCTCCAGGCCGTAGGCGACGTTGTCGAGGACGGTGCGGTGCGGCAGCAGGCCGAAGTGCTGGAAGACCATCGCGGCGCGGTGCCGGCGCAGTTGGCGCAGCCGCGCCTTGTCCATGGCGCGCACGTCCTCGCCGTCGATGGCGATGGTGCCGGCCGTGGGCTCGATCAGCCGGGTCAGGCAGCGCACCAGCGTGGACTTGCCGGAGCCGGACAGGCCCATGACGACGAAGACCTCACCCTTGCGCACGTCGAAGGAGACGTCCCGGACCGCGGCCATGCAGCCGGTGCGCGCGCGCAGCTCGGCCGGGCCGAGCGTGTTCAGCGCGGGGTCGCCGGGGACCCGGCCGGCCTTGGGACCGAAGACCTTCCACAGGCCGTCGACGGAGAAGACGGGGGCGGCGGGGGGTTCGCCGGTGGGCGGTTTGCGTGTGGGGACCGCGAGAGCCATCAGGCCTCACCTCCGATGAGAGCGGCGGCCTTCTCCCCGACCATGAGGACCCCGATCATCGGGTTCACGGCGGTCATGGTGGGGAAGACGGAGGCGTCCGCGACACGGATGCCTTCCAGGCCTCGGATGCGCAACTGGGGGTCGACGACCGCGAGTTCGTCGTCGGGGGCGCCCATCCGGCAGGTGCCGGCGGGGTGGTAGACCGTGTGGGCGACCCTGCGGGCGTACTCGCCGAGCTCCTCGTCGCCGGTGACGTCCGGGCCGGGGCACACCTCCCGCTTCAGCCAGCCGGCCAGCGGCTGGGTCCTCGCGATCTCGCGGGCGATGCGGATGCCGTCGACGAGGGTGCGGCCGTCGTAGTCGTCCTCGTCGGTGAAGTAGCGGAAGTCCAGGGCCGGTTTGACGGCCGGGTCGGCGCTGGTCAGGTACAGCCGGCCGCGGCTTCTCGGCTTGGGGATGTTCGGGGTCATGGAGACGCCGTACGGGGGCCGTTCGTAGCCGAGGCGCTCGGGGTTGTCCGTGAACGGGATCTGGTAGAAGTGGAACATCAGGTCGGGGCCCGGCTGTCCGGGGTCCCGCCGCACGAACAGGCCCGCGTCGGAGTCCATCGCGGAGTTCTCCGGGATGGGGCCGTCGGTCTCCCACACGATGACCGACTCGGGGTGGTCGAGCAGGTTCTCGCCGACGCCGGGCAGGTCGTGCGCCACGGGAATGCCGAGCCTTTCCAGGTCCGCCCGCGGGCCGACACCGGAGTGCAGCAGCAGCCGCGGCGAGTCGACGGCGCCGGCGCAGAGCACGACCTCCCGGCGGGCCCGCAGCGACAGCTCCTCGCCCTCCTTGGTGCGCACGCGCACCCCCTCGGCGCGGGTACCGTCCAGCTCCAGCCGGTACGCCCACGTCTCCAGCCAGAGGGTCAGGTTGGCGCGCTCGTCCATCACCGGGTGCAGGTACGCCACCGAGGCGCTGGAGCGCTTGTTGTCCTCCGGGTGGTAGGCGAGGTCGAAGAAGCCGACGCCCTCGGTGAACGGCTTCCTGTTGAAGCTCTCGACGCGGGGCACGCCGAGCGCGGCCTGCGCGGAGTCGACGAAGTCGCGGGCGATGGCGTTGCGGTCCTTCTCGTCGACCGGGACGATGTTGTTCTTCAGCCGGTCGAAGTAGGCGTCCATGGCCGCCGCGCCCCAGCCCTTGGCGCCGGCCGCCTCCCACTCGTCCCAGTCGGACGGCAGCGGCTTGAAGGCGATCAGCGTGTTGTGGGAGGAGCAGCCGCCCAGGACGCGGGCGCGGCTGTGCCGGATGTGCGAGTTGCCGCGCGGCTGCTCGGTGGTCGGGTAGTCGTAGTCGAGTTCGCCGCCGAGCAGGCCCATCCAGCGGCGCAGGGTCAGCACGTCCTCGCGGCCGACGTCGCTGGGGCCGCCCTCGACGACGGCGACGGTGACGTCGGGGTTCTCGGTGAGGCGGGAGGCGATCACGGAGCCTGCCGTGCCGCCGCCTATGACGACGTAGTCGTACTCGTGGGTGGTCTCGGGCATGGGGTGTGCACTCCTGGGGACGGGGAGGTGGGGGTTCTGCGGTGGTGGTGGGGGGCTGCGGGGGTCCCGGGGCGGGGCCGTCCGGTGTACGGCCGCGGGCTCGCCCGCGGTCGGCACGCGGGGTCGGCCCGGCGGGGCCGGCCCGCGGGGGTCAGCCCGCGAACCAGCGCACCGGGGCGGGTGCGAGGTTCTGGTAGACGTGCTTGGTCTCGCGGTACTCGGCGAGTCCGGCGGGTCCCAGTTCGCGGCCGGTTCCGCTCCGGCCGAAGCCGCCCCACTCCGCCTGCGGGAGGTAGGGGTGGAAGTCGTTGATCCACACCGTCCCGTGGCGCATCCGGCCCGCGACGCGGCGGGCGCGGCCCGCGTCGGCGGTCCAGACGGCCCCCGCGAGGCCGTACTCGGTGTCGTTGGCGAGGGCGACCGCCTCGGCCTCGGTGCGGAAGGTCTCGACGGTGAGGACGGGCCCGAAGACCTCTTCCCGGACGACCCGCATCTGCCGGGTGCAGTGGTCGAGGACGGTCGGCTCGTAGAAGTAACCCGTGGCGGGGCGGCTCGGGCCGGGTTCCGGGCGCCGGCCGCCGCAGCGCAGCACCGCGCCCTCGGCGAGCGCCGAGGCGACGTACTCCTCGGTCCTGGCCCGCTGCCGCTCGGAGACGAGCGGGCCGCACTCGACGCCGGGCTCGGTGCCGCGGCCGAGCCTGATCCTTCGGGCGCGGCGGGCGAGTTCGGCGACGAACCGGTCGCGCACGGACTCCTCGACGATGAGCCGGGAACCGGCCGAGCAGACCTGTCCGCTGTGGATGAAGGCCGCGTTGAGGGCCTGGTCGACGGCGGTGTCGAAGCCCTCGTCGGTGGCGCAGGCGTCGGCGAAGACCACGTTGGGGTTCTTGCCGCCGAGTTCGAGGGCGACCTTCTTGACGGTGGGTGCGGCGGCCCGGGCCACCTTGGTGCCGCTGGCCAGGCCGCCGGTGAAGGAGACGAGGTCGACGTCGGGGTGTTCGGCGAGCCGGGCGCCGACCGTGTGGCCGGGGCCGGTGACGAGGTTGGCGACGCCCGCGGGCAGCCCGGCCTCGACGAGCAGTTCGATCAGGGCGACGGTGGTCAGCGGGGTGATCTCGCTCGGCTTGACCACGAAGGTGTTGCCGGCCGCCAGCGCCGGCGCGATCTTCCAACTGGCCTGGAGCAGCGGGTAGTTCCACGGGGTGATCAGGGCGCAGACGCCCACGGGCTCGTGCACGACGACGCTGTGGACGTCCGGGGAGCCCGCGTCCACGACCCGGCCGGGCGCCTCCGCGGCGACGAGATCGGCGAAGTAGCGGAAGGCGTCGGCGACGCAGTCCACGTCGACCCGGCCCTCCTCGACCGTCTTGCCGGCGTCGCGGCTCTCCAGCAGACCGAGCCGTTCGCGATCGCGCACCAGGAGGTCCGCCACCCGGCGCAGCAGGGCGGCGCGCTCGGCGACCGGGGTGCGGGGCCAGGCGCCCTCGCCGCCGTCGAATGCGCGCCGGGCGGCCTCGACGGCCCGGTCCGCGTCCTTCTCGTCGCCCTCGGCGACCACGGCGAACGGCCTGGCGTCCGCGGGGTCGAGAATCTCCCGGGTGGCCCCGGAGACCGCCTCCAGCCACTCACCGCCCGCGTGCAGGGTGTGGTGCGCCGCGCGTTCCGTCCTGTCCGCGCGTTCCGTACTGTCCGCGCGTTCCGTACTGTCCGCCATGATCGATACTGCCTTCCGTTCCCACTCGGTCCCCCCTGGTCGCCTGGGGGTCACCCACAGGGACCGTGGGCACATGCCCATCCCCCCGAATCGCATGCGCAATCCCCGGTGGAAAGTGCTCTGCGTCACGGAACTTGGGGACGTGAAAGGACAAAAGGGACACGGTTCAGTGGGTGGTGGCGGAGATCATCGGGTGGTGAAGAAGGCGAGGGCGGTGTCGGCGTCGCGCTGGGCCCGCGGCCACTCCGCAGCGGGGCCGGCCGCGAGCACCGCGTACTTCCTGCCGTCGCCGGCGGTGAAGGCGTACTCGACCACCTGCCGCCGCTCCCCCAGCTTGTCGCTGTCGTAGGCGTACACCAGCCGGGCCGCGTCCCCGCCGACCTCACTGGAGACTCCGTCCGGGGAGGCGGCCTCGTCCAGGCTGATCTCCTCGTAGGCGGGCTGCCGGCTCAGGTTCGCCGACGACTGCCGTACGGCCTCGTACGGGGTCATCCCGGCCTCGGTGACGACGAAGACCTGCAGCAGCCTGTGGTCGCCGTCGGTGCTGTAGAAGACGCCGGTCGCACGCTCGCTGCGCTGCCATCCGTCGGGCACGGCGAGGGTGAACCCCGCGGGGTCGGCGACGACGCGGTAGCCCTCCGGCGGCGCGGACGCCGAGGGCGACCCGGAAGCCTGGCCGCCGGTTCCGTCGCCGCCGGCCCCGCCTCCGGGGGCGCCGTCCGTGGCCGGCGGCGAGGGCGCCGGGGCGCTGGTGCCGGGCCGGGCCGTGGCCGCCGTACGGGCCGTGTCGGAGTCGTCCCCTCCGGTCAGCTGCAGCACGCCGGCCGCGGCGCCGGCGCCGACGACCGCGGCGGCCGCCGCCACCTTCCACCACAGCGCGCGCCCGGAGCGACCGCGCGCCGGGGCGGGCGGGGCGGAGGCCGTGGGCGGGTGCCATCCGGCGTCCGGGACCGGCGGTGGGGGCGGGGGCCGGTGCCCCGCGGGCCCGCCGGCGAACTCCGGCGGCAGCGGGGGCGTGGGCGGGCCGGCGTACTCGGGCGGCAGCGGAGGCGTGGGCGGGCCGTCCGGGCGCAGGGAGGCCGGCGCGCCGGGCGCGGGGGACGGCGCCGCGGACCACGGCGCGGGCGCCGGGGACGACCCCTCGGAGGCCGGGGACGGCGGCGCGGACGCCGGGGACACCGGGGATGACGTCCCAGCCGTCGCGGGCCACGGCCCGGACGCCACCGGTGCCGACGGCTCGGACGCCGAGGACGACCCTCCGGGCGTCGCCGACGCCGAGGACGGTGGCGCTGGAGCCGCGGCCGTCGGCCCGGTCGCGGCGACCGGTCCCCCGGTCGCGGAGCCCGGGACCGGGCCCGCAGAAGCCGGCGCCGAGCCCGGGGCCGGAGGGGCCGGCGCGGAGCCCGGGGCCGGGGTCGGAGGGGGCGTCGCGGGGGCCGGAGGTGGGGTGTCGGTCGCCGGTGCCGGGCGGGTGGCGGCGTCCTCCCAGCGCTGGGCGTCCTCGTTCCAGTACCGCCGGCCCCCGTTCACCGCGCTCACAGCCCGAGCAGCCCCGCCACGGCGCCCGCGGAGGCCAGGACGTTCAGCAGGGACTGGGAGTCGGCGAGCGCGGCGCGCAGCCGTTCGCGGCGGGTCGGGCCCGCCTGCCCGGTGCTGGTGATCTCCTCCTCGGTCCCGGCCAGTTCGGCGTCCAGGGCCGCGGTCTGCTCGGTGCCGCGCACCCGGGTCAGGTCGGCGCGCAGTTCGCGCACCGCGGCCAGCAGCGCCTCGGCCGCCTCGTCGCGCGCCGGCCCGGTGCCGTGGTGGCTGACCGCGCGGGCGTGGCTGCCGATGGCGAAGGTGCTGCCGGAGACGTTGCCCAGGGACACGTTCGGCTCGTCATGCGGGCCGGCCATCGCTGTCGGCTCCCTTCTGCGGCTCGGCGCCGCTGGTGGCGGTGGCGTGGGACCCCACGGCGAAGGTGGAGTCCTGCACCGATTCGATGTTCACGCCGCCGTTGCTGATGTTGATGATCTTCTGGACGAACTCCCCGGTCCGGTAGCCGGCGTCGGTCAGCGCGGCGCGCACCCCGTGTGCGATCCGGTCCTGGATCGTGCGCAGGTAGCGGTCCACGTCCATTTCCTGGAACAGCGACGCGCCCGGCGCCGCCCCCAGTTCGCGCACCGACAGGGCCGGTCCCTCCGGCAGCGCGCCGGCGTTGCCCGCGGTCAGCAGCCGCCAGCCGAACACGGCCAGCCGGGCCAGGTGCGCGAGCGCCGTGCCCGCCGACCGCGGCACCCGGGGGACGGCGTAGGCGGCCTTGCCCAGCGGGTTGTTGCGGTGGTAGCGGTGGGCGACGCGGTCGGCGTCCTTGAACTCCTCGCGGACCGGGTTCAGTACGTGCGGGGCGACCTCGAGCATCAGCATCCGGCCCTGGGTGTGGACGCGGACGAAGACGGTGACGACCAGTTCCTCCTCCCAGCCGCCGACCCGCACGCGCAGGAAGTGCCGCCGCTTCTCGGCGCCCTCCTCCACCGCGCGCGCCCGGTGGTCCTCGAAGAACGCCGGGTCGTAGGGGGCTTCCTCGCGCCGCAGCAGGCCCTCCACCGGAAGGAAGACGCACTCGTCGATCTCCAGGCGGCGCAGCCGGTCGCGCACCGGGTACTGGGCGGTCGTCGCGGACTCGCGCAACTGCTCCAGCAGCGGGCGCACGGTGTCCAGGACGGCCCGGTTGCTCAGCGGGAGCTGCTTCTTCATGCCGTCGGGCCGCAGTTCCACGGCGAGCACCCAGGTGTCGTAGGCGCCGCCCGCCCCGCAGAACGGGTGGGCCTCGTGGTACATGATCAGCGGCTGGTGCTGCTCGGTGCGGATGCGCTCCAGCAGTCGCCGGAACCGCGCCCCCTCGGCGGCGAGGGCGGGGTCGCCCGCCGTGTCCGGGAAGCGCCGCCCCGACAGCTCCTGGGCGAGCGACCGGGTGACCTGGCCGCGCTGAGCGGCGACGCACAGCGCGATGAGCGCGAGCACGGCCAGCGACAGCCAGGCGTGGAGGGGGCGGTAGGTGGAGCCGCCGGGGGCGAGGACGTCCGTCCAGAGCGAGCCGGGCGCGCTCGTGGGGCCGTACCCGCCGTCGTACGACGACGAGCCGCCGGAGCCGGAGTCGTCCCCGGCGCCGAAGGCGAGGTACACGGTGGCGATGAACAGGTAGAACAGGCCGATGCGGCTCCACCAGCGCAGCAGCCACGCGGGCACGAGCCGGTACAGCGGCGGGCGCTCGCCCCTGCCGCGGATCCAGGACGCGACCGCGAGCTGCAGGCCGGCGCCGAGGAAGAGCAGCAGCCACCCCTCGCTGAGCGCGGCCCCCACCGCCCACAGCCCGAGGATCGCCGCGTCCCAGGCCAGCTCCAGGCGCCGGGCGCGCAGCGCGTGGGCGAGGACCCGGCCGGCGTCGAGACCGAGCGACGGCGCGGCGATGCGCTGCTCGTTGAGGTACAGCTCGTCGATGACCCGGTCGCGGTAGCCGGGGTCCAGATAGGTGCCCGCGCACAGCAGCCGGGTGGCCTCACTGGCGTACGGCGCCGTGGGCGGCGCCGGTGCCGCGGGCGGGGCCGGCTGTGGCTGGTGCGGCACGTAGGCGGTACTCACGCCCATCCCCCGATGGTTACGAACAGGCTTTCACGGAAAGGTGTGTGATGCATCATCAGCATAGTGGGGCGGGTGAGCGGCCGGAAGCGGATCGTCATCGGCCGACGCCCAAGTGTTACCGGCTGCCGGCGTGCGCCGGCGCGGCGTGGATCCGCCCCGGCCCCGGCAAGGTGGCGGCCCGCAGCATTCACTTGGCCGAGTTGTGGGTATCGACTCCTGACATGAGCCTGCCTCGTGACGATGCGACCACGGCCACTCGGACCGGCCCCGGCCCGGGCCCGGGCCCCGGCCCCGATCTCGAACTCGGCGACGGGACCCCCGTCCGCTTCCTGCTCACTCCCGCCGAGGGTGCGCGGCTCCCCGATCCCGGCGCCGGTCCCGGCGACGACCGGCCCCCGGGCCTGGGCCGCGCCGTGCCCGTCGCCTCCGGCCGCCGGGCCGCCGTCGACCTCGCGGAGGGCGCGCTGCGCGGGGCGCTGCGTCCCCTGGGCCCGCTGCTGCAGGAGGTGCACGACGCCGCCACGGCCGTGCCCCGGCCGCCCGCCGAGCTGAGCGTGACGTTCGGCGTGCAGGTGGGCCACGACCTGAAGTTCGGCATCGTGGGCGCGAGCGGCCAGGCCCATCTCACCGTCACCGCCAGCTGGAAACCGGACGCGGAGCCGGGCGCGGCGTCCCCCGCGGCGTCCGGCACGGCGTCCCCCGCGGCGTCCGGCACGGCGTCCGGCACGGCGTCCGGCGGGGAGTGACACGTGCGGTGGTTCCGGACGCAGGCGGACCCGTACGGCGATCCCTCCGCCCACGTCGTGACCGTGCGGCGCTCGGCGGAGGGCCGTGCCGCCGAGGTCGCCGGGGCCGGGTTCCTGCTGGCCCCGGACACGGTGCTCACCTGCGCCCACGTCGTCAACGACGCCCTCGACCGGCCGCTGCTCGATCCGCGGCCGCCGGGCCCCGAGGACATCCAGGTCGAGACCGGCGGGAGCGGGGGGCGGCAGCGCCGCCTGGCGCGAGTGGCGTACTGGATCCCGCCGCGCGGCCGGGACGGCGGCGCGGTGCGCGAGGGCGACGGCGAGTGGCTCGGCGACCTCGCCGTGCTGCGGGTCGACGGTGCGCCGGCCGGCGCGCCCGCGACGGTGCCGGAGCGGGCGCCGATGGCGACCGGTCAGGAGGTCATGGCCTGGCACGGCAGCCGCGACTCCGCGGGATACGCCCGCCTGACCGTCACCTCCCTGAACGGCGCGCTGAGTTACGCCGACGGCGCGGCCACCGGCATGGCGGTCGGCCCCGGTTTCAGCGGCGGTCCCCTGTGGTGCGCGGACGAGCACGCCGTGGTCGGGCTGGTCGCCGCCCACTTCATGCCCGCGCGGGACCCGGACACCGGCGCCGAGCTGCCGTTCAGCCCGCAGGACACGATCCGGCGCAGCTACACCATTCCCTGGCAGCAGGCGGAGCGGGAACTGAGCCGGCTCGGCGTCCTCGCCGCCGTCCCGCCCGGCTCCTGCGACCCCGACGACCCGGCCCACCTGCTGCTGGTGGAGCTGATCGACCGGGTGCTGTCCTCGCCCAACGGCCGCTGCGCCTGCGCACAGCGGCTGGCCACGGCCTGCGGGGTCGGGTACGGCAGCGACGTCACCCCGCCCACCGCCGAGGAGTTCGCCGGTTTCCTGCTCACGCACCCGCGCGCCCTGGCCGCGCTGTCGGCGATCCTGCGGCGCGACGACCCGGAGGCGGCCGACCAGTTCCTCGCCGTGGGGAACCTCTCGCCCGTACCCCGGCTGCTCAGCCCGCAGGAGTACGAGCGGCTGCACCGGCACCTGCGCACGCTGGACCGGTCCGTGCTCGAGCGGTTCGCGGAGACGGTGCGGGCAGCGCTGCCGCACCTGCCGTCGCCGCCCGGCGACACCCCGGACGCCCTGATCGACCATCTCGAGCAGTTCCCCGGCGACGGTCACTCCGCCGACGGCGAGCCGAGGGTCCCGGCGCTGCTGCGCGTCGTCGAATACCTGGCCACCCTGTGCCCCGCGCCCAAGCGCGCCGAGCTGCGGCTGTGGGCGGACGGGGTGGGCCGGCGCCTGGGCATTCCGCGCGGCGGGCTGAGCGAGCGCCGCGCGGAGGCCGAGGACTGGGGCCGCACCGCGCGGGAACGCTCCGTGCGCGTGCGGGTGCTGGTGCAGGTGACCCGCGCCGGGAACGGACGGCACCGGCTGCAGCTGTGGTGCGACGAGGGCGCGGGCCCGCGCCGGGTGTCGGCCGACAGCGTCACGACGTACACGCCGTCCCAGGCGGCCCGCGAGGTGCTGCGCGTCCTGGCGTCCGTGACGGCGTCCCGGAAGGAGGAGCGGCCCGCGCTGGTCGAGGTGCTGGTGGACCGCGCCGGCCTGAACCTCCCGGTCGACGAGTGGGACGCCCGCGGCCCGGACGACCTGGTGCCCGGCGTGCTCGGGGTGCAGTTCCCGCTGGTCGTGCACTGCCCCGAACTGCTGCGGCTGCACCAGGAGCTGTTCGTGCCGCACTGGCGCACCCGGTGGAGCCGGCTGGAGTCCGGCGGGACGTTCGTCGTCGACGAGCCGATCGACCCGGACACGCTGTACTACCGGCTGGTCAACCAACTCGACACGGTGCGCGTCTGTGTGGCCGTACCGCCCGGTTCCCGGGACGGCATCGTGCAGACCTGCCTCGCCATGGGCATACCCGTGGTGGTGTGGGACCGCGGGCCGGACGGCTGCGCGCACGCCGTCGAGCACATGGCCCATGTCGCCACCCCGGAGCTGCCCGAAGGAGTGCGCGACTACCGCGCCAACGCCCGAGCCAGACCCCCCGAGTTCCCCGGCCGCCCGGTCCTCGCCTGGGCCGACGCCGACCGCACCGTACCCCGGCTGTCCCTGACTCCACCGCAGGAGAGCGCATGACATCCGTACCCGAGGCCGAGTGGCGGCTCTTCCACGGCGACAACGTGCCGCGCGACGTCACCCTGCCGGCGGCCCCGCCCTGGCGCCGCTTCACCACCGCCCGGCCGGGCCGCGCGGAGCAGCCGTACCTGATCGAGCCCCGGCACGCCAACGTCGTCAACGCGGCGCTGCACCTGCGCCGTCCGCTGCTGGTCACCGGCCCGGCCGGCACCGGCAAGTCGTCGCTGGCCCGGGCGATCGCGTACGAACTGCGCCTCGGGGAGCTGCTGCGCTGGCCCGTCAACAGCCGCTCCACCGTCCAGGACGCCCTGTACGACTACGACGCGATCGGCCGGCTGCGCGAGACCACGCTCAGCCGGGAGCGCGGCGAACACGAGCCGTCCATCGGCACGTTCATCCGGCTGGGGCCGCTCGGCACCGCCCTGGTGCCCTCCCGCACCCCGCGCGCCCTGCTCATCGACGAGATGGACAAGGGCGACGTGGACCTTCCCAACGACCTGCTGACCGTCTTCGAGGAGGGCGTCTTCGACATTCCGGTGCTGACCCGGCTGCCCGAGGACATGGCGGACGTCGAGGTGCAGACGCACGACCACGGCGGCACCGTCGCCGTCCACCGGGGACGCGTGCAGTGCACCGAGTTCCCCGTCGTGGTCATCACCAGCAACGGCGAACGCGACTTCCCGCCCGCCTTCCTGCGCCGCTGCGTCCGGCTCGACCTGCCGGTGCCCGACGAGGAGCGGCTGCGGCAGATCGTCGCGGCGCACCTGGGCGAGGAGGCGCTGCGGGAGGCGGAGGACCTGATCCAGGCCTTCCTGAGCCGCCGGGCCCCGCGCGACCTGGCCACCGACCAGCTGCTCAACGCGGTGTTCCTGCGCCGGGGCGGGGTCGACCTGGACGCGGACGGGCTGCTGGACGCGGTCCTGCACCAGCTCACCGGGGCGCTGTGAGCACGGCGGGCCGGGGGGCGCGGCTGGCCGAGGCGCTGCGGGTCCTGGCCGCGTGCGGTCACGACCTGGACGCCGACGAGGTGCTCGACGTGCTCTGGCTGGCCCGCCGGCTGCCCCCGGGGGCCGACGCGCCCCTGCATCAGGAGCCCCCCGCCGCACCGCGCACCCCGCCCCCGGACCCCGAGCAGCCGCCGGCCGCCACCGCGCCGCCCGTCACCGGACCCGACGACCCGGACCTGCCCGACCTCACCGCCCCCGCCCTGTACGCGGCGGCCCGGCAGCAGCCGGAGGCCCAGCTGCGCGCGGCACCGCCCGGCCCGGAGCCGCGCCGGGCCGTGCCCGTCCGCGTGCCCGAGGACAAGGCGCTGCCCGACGAGCTCGAACTGGGGCGGGCGCTGCGGCCGTTGCGCCGCCGCCGGGCGAGCCGGCACCGCCGGGAGATCGACGAGGAGCGCACGGCCGCCGCGGTCGCCGAGACCGGGCTGCCCGACGTGGTGGAACGGCCGGTCAGGGAACGCTGGCTGCACCTGGCGCTGCTCGTCGACGACGGCCTGTCCATGCTGCTGTGGCACCGGCTCGGCGCCGAACTGCGCACCCTGCTGGACCGCCTGGGCGCCTTCGCCACCAGCCGGGTCCTCGGCCTGGACACGCGGTCCGCCCGTGCGCCGCGGCTGTCCGCCCGGCCCTTCCAGCCCGGCAGCGCCCGGCTGCCGGCGAGCACCGTCAACGACCCCTCCGGCCGCACGCTCGTGCTGGTGGTCAGCGACGGCATGGGCCCCGCCTGGCGGTCCGGGGCCATGCACGAGCTGCTGGCCCGCCGGGCCGCCCACGGACCGGTGGCCGTGCTGCACACCCTGCCGCCCGAGATGTGGGAGGGCTCGGGCATCTCCGCCTCCCGCTGGCAGGCCACCACCCGGCGGATCGGCGGCGCCAACAGCGCCTGGCAGATCAAGGACCCGGTGCTGCCGCCCGAGCTCGCCGCGTTCGACGGCATACCCGTGCCCGTGCTGGAGCCCCGCCCCGGCCCGCTGCGCGAGTGGACGCGGCTGCTCGCCTCGCCCGGCACCACCGTGGAACTCCCCCTGCTGGCCCCGGCCGGCCGGCACGGGACCGTCGCCGCCGCCCGTGATCTGGGCAGCGCCCAGCACTTCCGGGACGCGGCCACACCGGAGGCGTACCGGCTGGCCGCCCATCTGGCCGCGGTCTCCCCGCTGTCGGTCCCGGTGATGCGTCTGGTGCAGACGGCGGTGCCCTGGCAGGCCAGGACCTCCCAGCTGGCCGAGGTGTTCCTCGGCGGGCTGCTGCGGCCGCACCCGGCGCCCGTGCCGGGACCGCTGCCCGCCAAGCACCGGGTGTTCGACTTCTCCGAGGAGGCCAAGGCCGTCCTGCTCGACGCCGTCCCGCAGGCCGAACTGCTGCGCACCAGCCGGAGGATCGGCCGGCACCTGGAACGGCTGGCGGGCAACTCGCCCGACTTCCCCGCCTGGCTGGCCCACCCGGACGGCGCCGCCCAACTGCCCGGCTCGCAGCAGCCCTTCACCACTGTGGAGCGCAGGCTGCTCAGCCGGTTCGGCGTGTCCTTCGAGCGGAGCCCCTCCACCCTCGGCGGCCGGCCGGAGGTACCGCTCGCCGACCCCGACGACTGGGCGCCGCTGACGGACGACGACCCCCGGCGGATCGGCGCGTTCACCCTGCGCGGCAGACGCCGGGGCCGCCGTACCGTGGTGTACCGGGGAGTCGACTCCGCCGGCACGGAGGCCGTGCTGCGCGTGCCCCGGCCCGATCTGCCCGCCGTCAACGCCCGGCTGATCGAGGTGGAGGCCGAGGCCCTGGCCCGGCTCGACGGGCAGTACGCGCCCCGGCTGCTCGCCGCCGGCACCGGCGAGTCACCGCCGTGGCTGGCGATGACGCCGGTCGCGGACGCCGACGCGCCGGAGGCGCAGCCGCCGCGGCTCGCGGAGATCGTCACCCAGGCCCTGGCCGACGGCACCGCCCCCTTCGACATCCTGCGCGGACTGCTGGTCTCCTGGCACCTGGCCAACGCCCTCGCCCTGTGCCACGTCAACGGGCTGGTGCCCGCGTCGCTGAGCGCGGACAGCGTGTTCGTGCTGCGGCGCACGGTGGTCCTGGGGGACCTGTCGGACTGCGTGGTCGACGGCGAGTACCTGGGCTCGGGGGCGGTGCCCACCCGGGAGGACAGCGTCCGGGCCCTCGGCGAACTGCTGCAGCTCGTCAGCAGCAAGGCCGGCTTGGACATGCCGAACCTGCCGGACGGCATGCATCTGTGGCAGGGCGACACCTGGGACAAGCTGCGCCGGCTGGTCCTGCGGTGTCTCGACGACGACCCCGCCCGCCGCCCGCCGGCCAGCGAGGTCGCGGAGACCCTGGCCCGCTATGTGGCCCTGGCCCGGGCGCAGCGCGGCATCACCGCGCGCGCCGTCCCGGCGCCGCCCGGCGGCCCGCTCGAGCCGACGCCGCTCGACCCGCCGCGCTCCGCGGACCGCGGGCCGGCCGGCCGGGGCCTGCGCCTGCCGCGTTTCGCCCCGGCCCGCAAGGAGCTGGAGCGGCGCCTGGAACGGCTGCGCGTCCCCCTCCCGCACAGCAGGCGGCTCACCCTGCTGAGCGCCGCCCACTACAGCGGGCGGGCCACCGTCACCGTCCTCCTCGGCTCCCTGCTGGCCGCCGTGCGCGCGGAGCCCGTCCTCGCGCTCGACGGCGCGCCGGCCGACGGCACGCTGGACTTCTTCCTGCCCCGCGACCGCAACCCCGCCGTGCCGCGCGACCTGGCGGCCCTGCCGCCCGGCCCCTCCTACGAGGCGGTCCGACGGTGCACGACCCGCCTGGCCTCCGGGCTCGAAGTCGTCGCCCACCGCGCCGGCCACGTCGGCTCCAACCCGGCGCACGCCCAGGAGTACACACGGATCCTGGCCCATACGGCCGCCCACTACCCCTTCGTGCTGACCGACTGGGCGCCGCTGCGCCTGGACGCGTCCGCCGAGGTGGTGCTGGACCGCACCGACCAGCTGATCGTGTGCTGCGGCACCGACGACCACTCCCTCGACGAGGCCGTGGGCGCGATCCGGGCGGTGCGGGGGACGGGCCGCGGTTCCCTGGCCCGCGAGGCGCTGGTGGCGGCCTCCGACATCCACGGGCCCTCGGGCCGCGAGCTGCCCGCCGAGTTCGCCCGGCGCCTGGGCGTGGACCCGCTCCAGGTGGTGCGCGTCCCCTTCGACCCCGCGGTGCAGGCGGGGGCGCCGGAACCGCTCGGCCGGCTGCGTCCGGCCACCCTCAGGGCGCTGCTGGACCTCGCGGAGCTGGTCGTCCTCCTGTGACCCTGTGACCGTCCGGGGCGTCGACGTCGTACGACCGTCAAGCGCGCCGGTCTCGTAGACCGTCCCGGGCGTCGACCTCCTACGACGGTCCGGCGCGCCGGTCTCGTACGACGGCCCGGCGCGCCGGCCTCGTACGACGGCGGACGACCGCCCGTGCTCGCGGGACCGGTGTCGCCGGGGGCGTCCTCAGCCGGCCGGGCAGGTGGCGCCGGACGGGCAGAAGGAGGCGTACGCCGCCGTGAAGGGCTCCGTCACGTCCGAGCCCTCCGGGCCGCTGGAGCGGATGGCGTAGAGCCGGCCGTCGGGTGCGGCGAAGCGCCGGTCGATGACGTGGGTGGGGCCGGAACGGGTGTCGTCGTAGCGGTAGTCGAGCTGGGCCCAGCCGGCGCCGGAGGAGCGGTCGAGGACCCGGTAGCCGTGGAGCACGTCGACGAATCCGCTCGGGCCGTTCTCCGCGAGGTCCAGGGACTCCTGGGGTGTGCGCTCCACCACCTCGAACAGCTTCAGGCTGCGGCCGTCGCCGGGCGAGGTGTAGGTGACGACCTGCGCGCTGACCCCGCGCTCCTCCTTGCGCACCCAGCCCTCGGGCACGTTCAGGCTGTAGCCCACGGGGTCCACGGCCCGGCGGTAGCCCGGGGAGGGCCGCGCCCCGGCCAGGGTCTCCTCGGTGGCGGTGGCGGTCGCGGAGGGTGAGGCGGTCGCGGGCGTGGTGGCGGGGGACGCGGAGGGCGATTCCGGGGGCGGGTCCGTGGCCGGGGCGCCGGTGGGCGGGGCGGTCACGGACGGGCGGGCCTGCGGATGGCCCGGGGCGTGGTCGCGGGCCAGCCACCACACCGCGCCCCCTGCCCCGCCGCCGGCCAGCACGGCCAGCACCGCGACCAGCACGAGCGTCGTGCGCGCACCCCGCGGCCCCGGCGCGGGCGCCGGCCTCGCCGGTGACGTGGGCGCGGGCGCGGAGGTGGGCGCCGGGGGCGGCGGGGGTGCGGGTATCGGCGCCGGGGTGATCGCCGTCGGGGTGGGCGGCACCGGGGGCGGCGGCGGCGTGGACCCGGGGGGCGGGGTGGCGACGCCGATCTGCGTCTCCGCCCCGGCCCACCAGGGGCCCTCCGGGTTCGGCGACGGCGGCTGCGTGCCCGCGCTCCCGTCGTCGTCGACCCACCGCTGCTGTTCCGCGTCCCACCGTTGGCGCATGTCGTACCGTCCCCCAGAAGCCGTACGGAACTCGACGATAGCGGCGTACACGCCGACAGGCCCCGTCCCGGACGAAAACGGGACGGGGCCTGTACGCGACGGTGACGGGCGGGCCGGCGGCTCAGATGAGGCCGAGACCGCGGACCGCCTCGCGCTCCTCCTCGAGCTCCTTGACGGAGGCGTCGATGCGGGCGCGGGAGAACTCGTTGATGTCCAGGCCCTGGACGATCTCGTACTTGCCGTCCTTGCAGGTGACCGGGAAGGAGGAGATCAGGCCCTCCGGGACGCCGTAGGAGCCGTCGGACGGGATGCCCATGGAGACCCAGTCGCCCTCGGCGGTGCCGTTGACCCAGGTGTGGATGTGGTCGATGGCGGCGTTGGCGGCGGAGGCGGCCGAGGAGGCGCCGCGGGCCTCGATGATGGCGGCGCCGCGCTTGGCGACGGTCGGGATGAAGTCCTCGGCCAGCCACTTCTCGTCGTTGACGACCTCGGCGGCGTTCTTGCCGGCGACGGTGGCGTGGAAGATGTCCGGGTACTGGGTGGCGGAGTGGTTGCCCCAGATGGTCAGGCGCTTGATGTCGGAGACCGCCGTACCGGTCTTCTTCGCCAGCTGGGTCAGCGCGCGGTTGTGGTCGAGCCGGGTCATCGCGGTGAAGCGCTCGGCCGGTACGTCCGGGGCGGCGGCCTGGGCGATCAGCGCGTTGGTGTTCGCCGGGTTGCCGACGACCAGCACCTTGACGTCGTCCGCCGCGTGGTCGTTGATGGCCTTGCCCTGCGGCTTGAAGATGCCGCCGTTGGCCTCCAGCAGGTCGCCGCGCTCCATGCCCTTGGTGCGCGGGCGGGCACCCACGAGCAGGGCCACGTTGGCGCCGTCGAAGGCGACGTTGGGGTCGTCGCTGATGTCGATGCCCCGCAGGAGCGGGAACGCGCAGTCGTCCAGCTCCATGGCCGTGCCCTCGGCCGCCTTGAGCGCCGGCGTGATCTCCAGCAGGCGCAGCTTGACCGGCACGTCCGCGCCGAGCAGCTGGCCGGAGGCGATGCGGAAGAGCAGGGCGTAACCGATCTGGCCGGCCGCGCCGGTGACGGTGACGTTCACGGGAGTGCGGGTCATGGCGTTCTCCGTATGACAGCTGGCGGTGGGGCGTCGCCGCCCCGGGATCCGGGATCCCCGCGTCCGGCTCGTGACCGGCCGCCGCGATGATCGATCAGTTGAACGGATGATCGATCTCTTGGCGTCAAGAGAGATCCAGCGGTCAGGCTATCGCGCATCCGGGACGGGGGACTGCCCGGTCCCTGTGGCCCGGCCCACAGACCGACCCGGCGCCACACGAGAGGCGGCCGCCCGTCCGGGAGAGGAGGGACGGAAGGCGGCCGCCGTTCGGGGGATACCGGTATACCGGATTCCCGTGGGGGTGACTTGCCCCTGCCCCACCCCACACGGTTCATGCCTGCGCCGGACCACTTTTCGGGGCGGCGCGGGGTGGGGTGGGGCACTTGCGGGGCGGCTGCGGGCCGCGGGCGCCTGCGGGTCTGCGGGTCGCGGGGTCTGCGGGGCGGCGGGTCGCAGTGCCCTGAGGGTCGGCGGGGCGCGGTGTCTGCGGGGCGGCGGGCACGGCGCCCGAGGGTCGGCGCGCACGGCGCCCGCGGGATGGCCGGTCACGCCGCCCTGGGGCCGGCGGGTCGCGGCGCCCTCTGGCCAGCGGGTCACGGCGCCTGCGGGCCGACAAGTCGCTTGGCCCTCGGGCCGGCGGGCCGCTGGCCCGAGGGTCGGCGGGCCGCTGCGCTTGCTGGCCGGCCGATCACGGCGCCCTCGGGCCTGCGGGTCACGGCGCTTGCGGGCCTGCGGGTCACGGCGCTTGCGGGCCGGCCGGTCGCGGCCGCCTGCGGGCCGGCAAGTCGCTTGGCCCTCGGGCCGGCGAGTTGCGGCGCCCGAGGGCCTGCGGGCCGCAGCGCCCGAGGGGCGGCGGCTCACGGTGTCTGCGGGCCGGCCGCCAGGCGCGGTGTCCGCGGGCGCGCGGGCACGGCGCCCGAGGGTCGGCGCGCACGGTGCCTGCGGGATGGCCGGTCACGCCGCCCTGGGGCCGGCGAGCCGCAGCGCCCGAGGGTTCGGCGGCTCACGGTGTCTGCGGGCCGGCCGGTCGCGGTGTCTGCGGGCGAGCGCGTCAGCGGGTCGCAGTGTGCCGGCGGGTCAGCGGGTCGCCGTGGGCGGCGGGCCGGCGGGTCGCCGCGCCCCTGGGTCGGATTCTGGCCGTCCGCCGTCGGTCGCCACTTCCCGGGGCATGCGGTGGGGGCAGACGCAGGGGTGCGGGGCAAGCCGGCTGCCGGGCCGGCGGGCTGCCCGCCGGGGACACTGGTCCCCACTCCGCCCTCCCCCGCTGCACGCCGTACGCCCGGACGTAGCCGTACGCGCGAGCCGGCCGCCGGGCCGCCCGTCACCGCTGCCCGGTGCACGCCGTGCGGCCCGATGCCAGGGTCGCGCACGCCTTTGCCCGGGCGGGGTCGTCGACGGCGATCATCGGGGTGTACGCGATCGTGTCGCCGGCCGTGGTGAGGGTGCCGGTCTCCGTGCGCCCGCCGACCGTGACCTGGACCCGGTCGCCGGGGGCCGCCTGCGTGATACGGCCCCAGGCGGCCCCGCAGGTCCTGCTGTAGCGGACCTCGAGGACGGTGCCGCCGAGAGTGACGCTGCGCGCGGTGGCCGCCAGTTCGCCGCTGCACCCCGTGCGCTCGGCGTCCTTGCCCGTGCAGCCGGCGCCGGCGCACTTCACGCCGGCCGGCAGGTTCACGGGCGTACTGGCGGCGGGCGACGGCGACTTGGCCGAGGACGACGGAGCCTTCTTCTCGCCGCTGTTGCCGCCGGTGAGGAGGAAGACGGCGGCGATCACGGCGAGCACCCCGGCCATACCGGCCAGGAACATGGTCACCTGGCGCCGGCGCACCCCGCCGTCATCCCTGCCGGTGCCAATGCCGGTGGCCCGGCCGGGCCGCCGGGCGTCGCCGTACTGGTCCGGGGAAGGGCCCGCGTCTGCAGAGGCGGAGGCGGAGGCGGTGACGGGCGCGGTGGCCGTGGTTCCGGCGTCCCGGCCGCCGGCCCGGGACGGCCCCCGGTATCCGGCCAGGTTCCACGAGTTGCCCGCCGTCGAGGCGACGGAGCCGGACGCGGAGGACGCGGCGGCGGCGGAGGAGGGTCCCGTCCTGGCGCCCGTTCCGGACCGCGCGCCGGACGCGGCGCCCGTTCCGGACCGCGCGCCGGACGCGGCGCCCGTTCCGGACCGCGCGCCGGACGCGGCGCCCGTTCCGGACGGCGCGCCGGACCGCGCGCCCGACGTGGTGCCCGCGCCGGACGTCCCGCCGGACGTGGAACCGGACCGGGCCTCGGCCTCCGCGTCCGGCCGGGGGCCGGACGCGGGCGAGGCGGCCGGTGCGGACGGTGCGGCCTCCGGCCCCGCTGTCCCCCGTACGCCGGCGCCGGGTGCCGTGGGCTGCGCCGGCACCCTCGGGGGCGCCTGCGCGGAGCCCGCGGCGGCCGGGGAGGCCGTGGCGGCGGCGCTCCCCCGCGCGGCCCCGTCCCCGGCGGCAGCCGCGCCGCCGCTCGGCCCGCCCCGGGCAGGACCCTTCGCGGCCCGCGGGCCGGACCCGCCGAGCGGGGGGCGCGGCTGGGCGGCCCGCAGGGCCTCCATGAGCCGGTCCTGCCCCGTCTCCGCCCGGCTCCACGCGCGCTCGGCGAGCTCCCACAGCGTGACGAGGGGGTCCGTGCCGGTGCCGGTGACCTCCGCCAGGGCGATGACCGCGCCCTTGGGGGCGAGCAGCCGGCCGTTGAGGTAGCGCTCCCAGGACGTCCTGCTGTACCCCGTGCGGTCGGCGAGCGCGGCGACGCCCAGGCCGCCGCCGTCCACGAGCCCACGCAACCGGATCACGAACTCCCGCACCTGCGGATCGAGTTCCTCGGGCAGTGCCTTCCAGCGCGGCATCGCTTCCCCCCTGTGTCCCCTGCTCGTCCACGTTAGCCCGGCGAGCGAGGGACATCTCCCCCCGGTCGCCGCCCGGTCGCCACCCGGTTGCCGGCCGGCCGCGCAGCCTGTGGTCCGGTCGCCGTCCGGCCGCCGCACCGGGACCCCCGCCGTGCCCGGCGCGCCCGCCCCGTACGTCCCACGGATGCCCGCCGGTTCCGGCTCACCCCAGCGCGAGGGTCCCCACCACGGCGGTGAGCAGCAGGGCGAACAGCAGCAGCACGCCGTACAGCAGGAGGCGTCCGCCGGGCCGCGGCCGCTCCTCGGGGCGCACCCACCAGGGGACGGTGGGGTCGTCCTCGTACCCCTCCCCGTGCCCCTGGTCCCGCTGCCCGGCCCCGGTGGAGCCGGGCGAGGGCGCGGCCGCCGGGCGGGGCCACACCTCGACCGCCATCTCCCAGCGCACGGCGTGCCGTTGGGCCTCCTCGCCGGCCAGGCCCGCGACCCGGCACAGGGCGTCCACGGCCTGCCTCGGCGGCGGCTGGGTGGCGTTGAGGTAGCGCTGCCAGGAGGACTTGCTGTACGCGGTGCGGGCGCCGAGCGCCACCAGGCTGAGGCCGGTGCGGTCCTTCAGATCCCGCAGCTCCTGAACGAAGTGCCGCACCTCCGGCGGCAGTTCCTCCGCCAGCGGCTGCCAGGCGCCCATCGCTCACCTCCACGGCGTCCCTCGCCCAGTCCGGTCGCAGCGAGTGACGACGACGGCGGGCCGATCGGTTCCCGCGCCGGGCGCGGGCGCCCCTGTGGCAGAGCGCGGACACCGTAGCGGAACGGTCACTTCCGTGCCACAGCGCACGGACAGGCGTTGAACGCCCCGTTCACGGTGCAGCAGGGTGGATGCCGGACGGCGGCCCGTCCTGACTCGGGGGAGAGGATGGGCCGCCGTCGCCGTGCGCACGCGACGCCGTCCGCGTGCGCGGAGGTCACTGACTGTTGCGGATGGTGAAGTGCAGCGCGTCGTCCAGGAACGGGATCTCCAGCCAGGGCTTGGGCTGGGCCGCCAGCGCCAGCAGGACGACGGCGCTCCCGAGGACGCCGTAGGTGACGATGTCCGTGAAGCGGGAGCGGACGGCCAGCATGCCGACCCGGGGCAGGAACCAGCGCAGCGCGGCGCCGCCCAGCAGTGCCGCGCCGATCAGCAGCAGCCCGATCCGGAAGGCGTCGAAGGCGGTCAGCAGCAGCCCGAGGCCGACCACGCACAGCACGGCCAGCAGCGGCCACTGCCGGGCCGGCGCGGGGGCGTCGCCGGGGGCGGCCCGGCCGCCGCCCTCCGGGCGCGCGGTGTCCCTGGTGAACAGCGGGAAGCGGCGCGTGGTCCGGCGCGGCCGGCCCTGCGCGTCCGGTGCGCTGACCGCGTCGCGCACCTCGATCTCCGGCTCCCCGGAGACGTTCCGCTCCGGCTCCGTGGAGACGTTCCGCTCCGGCTCCGTGGAGACGTTCCGCCCCGGCCCCGTGGAGGCGTTCCGCTCCGCGGAGACGTTCCGCCCCGGTTCCGCGGAGGCGTTCCGCCGCATGCCGCCCTCCGCCTCAGCCGACACTGCGCTCCGCCGCCTCGACCACGTTGACCAGCAGCTGGGCCCGGGTCATCGGGCCGACGCCGCCGGGGTTGGGGGAGATCCAGCCGGCCACCTCGGCGACGTCCGGGTGGACGTCACCGACGATCTTGCCCTCGGCGTTGCGGGAGACGCCGACGTCGAGGACGGCCGCGCCCGGCTTGACGTCCTCGGCGCGGACGAGGTGCGGGGAGCCCGCCGCGGCGACGATGATGTCGGCCCGCCTGAGGTGGGCGGACAGGTCGCGGGTGCCGGTGTGGCACTGGGTCACCGTGGCGTTCTCACTGCGCCGGGTCAGCAGCAGCGGCATCGGCCGGCCGATGGTCACGCCGCGGCCGACCACCACCACCTCGGCGCCCTTGATCTCCACGCCGTGGCGGCGCAGGAGGGTGAGCACGCCGTTGGGGGTGCAGGGCAGGGGGGCGGGCTCGTTGAGGACGAGCCGCCCGAGGTTCATCGGGTGCAGGCCGTCGGCGTCCTTGTCCGGGTCCATCAGCTCCAGGACGCGGTTCTCGTCGATGCCCTTGGGCAGCGGCAGCTGCACGATGTAACCGGTGCAGGACGGGTCCTCGTTGAGTTCGCGGACGACCGCCTCGATCTCCTCCTGGGAGGCGGTGGCGGGCAGTTCGCGCTGGATGGAGGCGATACCGACCTGGGCGCAGTCGCGGTGCTTGCCGGCGACGTACTTGCGGCTGCCGGGGTCGTCCCCGACCAGGATCGTGCCGAGGCCGGGCGTGACGCCCTTCTCCTTCAGCGCCGCCACGCGGGCGGTCAGATCGGACTTGATCTCGGCTGCGGTGGCCTTGCCATCGAGAATCTGGGCGGTCATGCCCCCATCCTCGCGGATGACCGGGCGGTGGTTCCAATCCGGTCCGGTTCTTGATCGACGATGTTGCACTTGCACAACACATGCGAAATGCGTCTGGACAAGTAAGCATCCGGTCAAGAACGATGAACAGCACAGTGCCGCGGGCAGCTCATCGGGGGGAATGACCGCATTTCTGTAGAACTCTCCTCCGTACGGCGCCGCGCGTCGTCCCCGCACCTGATCAACGGAGGAAACACCGCCATGAGTTACGGCGACCCGAACAACCCTTACGGCGCCCCGCAGCAGCAGCCGGGTTACGGCTACCCCGCCCAGGGCCAGGGTCCGGGCCAGGGTCCGGGCTACGGATACCCGCAGGCCCCTCCGGTGCAGCCGTACGGGGCGCCGGTGCCGCAGACGATGCCGGGCGGTGTGAAGGCGGCCCGCGTGATGCTGTTCGTCCTCGGCGGTCTGCAGGCACTGGGCGGCGTGATGATGATGGTGGCGAGCGCCTGGTTCGCGGACAAGTTCGAGGAGGCGGTGTCCGGCGACAGCAGCGTCTCGGCCGAGGACGCGAACCGCATCGCCAACATCGGCGCCGGCGTCATGATCGTCATCGGCGCGATCGTGCTGGCGTTCGCGTTCTGGGCGATTTTCACCGGCGCGAAGTTCGCCACGGGCCGCGGCGGAGTGCGGGTCTCCGCGATCGTCTACGGTTCGGTGGTCACCCTGTTCAGCGTGCTGAGCCTGCTGGGCGCGAACGTCTTCGCCCTGGTCAGCATCGTGCTGGGCATCCTCATCATCGTCTTCTGCGCCAACCGGGCGGGCGGCGCCTGGTTCAACCGGCCCACCTACTGAGCGACGGGCCACCGCACACACGGCGAAGGGCCGTGTCCCACCCCGCTCGGGGAGGGACACGGCCCTTTCGCACGCCTGCGGAACCACGGCCCCGCGCGCCCGCCGGACGCGGGGCGCCCGGCGGCGCGGACGGTCGGTGGAAGAAGTGGCGGTCAGTGGAAGAAGTGGCGCGTACCGGTGAAGTACATCGTCACGCCGGCCTTCTTCGCGGCCTCCACGACCAGCTCGTCCCGGATCGAGCCGCCCGGCTGGACGATGGCCCGGACACCCGCGGCGATGAGGATCTCGGGGCCGTCGGGGAACGGGAAGAACGCGTCCGAGGCGGCGTAGGCGCCGCGCGCCCGCTCCTCGCCCGCCCGCTCGACCGCGAGCCGGCAGGAGTCCACCCGGTTCACCTGGCCCATGCCGACGCCGACGGAGGCGCCGTCCTTGGCGAGCAGGATGGCGTTGGACTTCACGGCCCGGCAGGCCCTCCAGGCGAACGCCAGCTCGGCCAGCTCCTCCTCGGGCAGCGCCTCGCCGCTCGCCAGCGTCCAGTTGGCCGGGTCGTCGCCGCCGGCCTGGAGCCGGTCGGTGACCTGGAGCAGCGCCCCGCCGTCGACGGCCTTGACCTCGACGGGGTTCGCCGGGGCCTCGGGAGCCCTGAGCACCCGGATGTTCTTCTTCTTGGTGAGGGCCTCCAGGGCCCCCTCCTCGTAGCCGGGCGCGACGATGACCTCGGTGAAGATGTCGGCGACCTGCTCGGCCATCTCCTTGCTGACCGGGCGGTTCACGGCGATCACACCGCCGTACGCCGACACCGGGTCGCAGGCGTGCGCCTTGCGGTGCGCCTCGGCGACGTCCGCGCCGACGGCGATGCCGCACGGGTTGGCGTGCTTGATGATCGCCACGCAGGGCTCGTCGTGGTCGTAGGCGGCACGGCGGGCGGCGTCGGTGTCCGTGTAGTTGTTGTACGACATCTCCTTGCCGTGCAGCTGCTCGGCCTGCGCCAGGCCCGCGCCGCTGCCGTCCACGTACAGCGCGGCGGGCTGGTGCGGGTTCTCGCCGTAGCGCAGGGTGTGCGCGCGCTGCCAGGTGGCGCCCAGGAAGTCCGGGAAGGACGAGTCGTCGACGGGCGCGTAGGAGGAGGCGAACCAGGACGCGACGGCCACGTCGTAGGCGGCCGTGTGCTGGAAGGCCTCGGCGGCCAGCCGCTTGCGCGTGGCGAGGTCGAAGCCGCCGGAGGAGACGGCGGCCAGGACGTCGCCGTAGCGGGCGGGGCTGGTGACGACCGCGACCGAGGGGTGGTTCTTGGCGGCGGCCCGGACCATGGAGGGGCCGCCGATGTCGATCTGCTCCACGCACTCGTCGTCGGAGGCGCCGGAGGCGACGGTCTCGCGGAACGGGTAGAGGTTCACCACCACGAGGTCGAACGGCTCCACGCCGAGCTCGGCGAGCTGCCGCCGGTGGTCCTCCAGACGGAGGTCGGCCAGGATGCCGGCGTGCACCTTGGGGTGCAGGGTCTTGACCCGTCCGTCCAGGCACTCGGGGAAGCCGGTCAGCTCCTCGACCTTGGTGACGGGCACGCCGGACGCGGCGATCCGCCCGGCGGTGGAGCCGGTGGAGACGAGTTCGACGCCCGCCTCGTGCAGCCCGCGCGCGAGCTCCTCGAGGCCGCTCTTGTCGTAGACGCTGACGAGCGCGCGCCGGATGGGCCGCTTGTTGCTCTCGGCGGTCACTGGATAACTACCTTTCGTCCCTCGATGCGATAGCCGTTGCGGGCGAGCCGCCCCACGACCTCGACGAGCAGTCTTCGCTCGACTTCCTTGATGCGCTCGTGCAGAGCGCTCTCGTCGTCCTCGTCCCGGACCTCGACCACGCCCTGCGCGATGATCGGCCCGGTGTCGACGCCGTCGTCGACGAAGTGGACGGTGCAGCCGGTGACCCTGGCGCCGTACGCGAGCGCGTCCCGCACGCCGTGGGCCCCCGGGAAACTGGGCAGCAGGGCCGGGTGCGTGTTCACGAACCGCCCGCCGAACCGCGCGAGGAACTCCTTCCCCACGATCTTCATGAACCCGGCGGACACCACGAGGTCGGGCTCGTAGGAGGCGACCGCCTCGGTGAGCGCCGCGTCCCACTCCTCACGGGTGCCGTAGTCCTTCACCTTCCGCACGAAGGTCGGCACCCCGGCACGCTCGGCGCGCGCGAGCCCCTCGATGCCGTCGCGGTCGGCGCCCACGGCGACGATCCCGGCGCCGTAGTTCTCCGCTCCGGTCTCGGCGATCGCGTCGAGGAGCGCCTGCAGATTGGTGCCGGATCCGGAGACCAGCACGACGAGGCGCTTGGCCACGGGCTTGGCGGCCACGGTGGGGCCCTTTCTCGGGGAGGTCGTTTGTGCGGTCGTACGAATGCTTCGCGCCCTCGGATACGGGGAAGTCTACGAAGCGGCCGACCGCCAGCAACGATACCGGCACTCCCGGGCGGCCCCCATGGGACGGGGGCGGGGCCGGAAGGTAGCGTCTGAGGAGAACCGGTACGGGAACGCACATCGGGCGCCGTGCGTTTCACACGACGACGGACCCGCGCCCTCCGGGGCCGCACGGCGCCTCGGGGGACGTTTCCGGGCCGACGTTCCAGTTCAGTCGTGACTCACCGACGGGAAGACGCTCACTTGATGCCGGACCGCAGCCTGCGACTCCTCACGCTCCCCCCGCAGCCGGCGCAGGGAGGGGTTCGCGGCGCCCTGCTGCGGGAGCGCCCCGCCTCGCCGCCGGACGCCCGCGCGGGCGGATCGGGTGGCGACGGGGACGGGCAGGGCGGATCGGCCCAGGGCGGACCAGCTGAGGGCGGACCAGCTGAGGGCGGGTCAGCCCAGGGCGGATCGGCTCAGGGCGGCCCGGCTCCCGAGGACAACCCCTTCGCACCACCCCCGGCGGGCACGCCCGACCGCCCCTGGCGGCCCCGGCACCCCTCCGGCGGGCACGCCCCCGACGACGGCTCCGGCGCCCCCACGGGCACGGGCGGCGGCTCGGACGACGACCAGGGCCGCTCCCCGTGGGGCAGCCAGTGGAGCGACCGGCAGCCCGGCCGCTCCCCCGGCGGCTTCGGCGAGCGCCCGCAGCGGCCCGGCGGCCCCGAGGGTCCGGGCGGACCGGGCGGCGGTCCCGGCGGCGGCTCGGGCCCCGGACTGCGCTGGGACCCCACGGACCCCGCCCAGCGCCGCGCGCGCTACGCGCTGCTGTGCGGCATGTGGGCCTTCTTCTTCGCCCTGTTCAGCTGGACCTACGTGGCCCTGCTGCTCGGTGCCCTGGCGCTGTACTGGGGCATCAGCGCGCTGCGCGCCAAGCCGCGCCGGCCCGAGCCGGGGGCCCCGGCGCCGGAGGGCCGCCCCCAGACGACGGCCGCGGTCAGCGGACTGGTCACCGCGTCCCTGGCCCTGGCCCTCGTGGCCACCACGTTCATGGCCCACCTGGTGTACAGCGACTACTACTCCTGCGTGAACGACGCCCTGACCAACGAGTCCAAACAGTCCTGCGACCAGCATCTGCCGCGGGAGCTGCGGGGCGTGCTGGGGCTGAACGGCTGAGGAGACCGGGGGCGCCCGGCCGGGGCGGCGGGGCGCGTGGTGATGGATCCCGGTGGGCCCCGGTGGGCCCCGGTGGGCCCCGGTGGGCCCCGGTGGGCCCGGTGAGGGGGTCGCGCTCCGCGCCGGTCGCTTCGGCGGGCGCCGGGTGGTGGGTGTCAGTCGGGGTGGTCGGGATTGCGGCCGTTGTCCGCCGGTTCTTCGGCTTCTTCGGCCGACGGTGCGAACGGTGGTGCGGGGGCCTGGGGCGCGGGGATCTGTGCCGCGGGGGAGCCGGGCGCGAGCGCCGGCCCCGCGGGGGGTCCGGGCGCGGGGGGCTCGGGCGCGGGAGGCCGATCCGCCGGCTCCGTGTCCGCCGGCCCCCTCCGCTCCTCCGTCTCGTTCTGCCGCCTCGCCCGCTCCTGTTCCTCCGGTCGCCCGGGCGCCCCGACCAGGTGCACGGGCGGCGGGCTCCCCGGCTCCCCGGGGCCCGGCAACTCCCCGGGTGCCGGCCGCTCGCCGAGTGCCGGCCGCTCCCCGGGTGCCGGCCGCTGCCCGGTCGCCGGGAGCGGTGTCGCCGCGGCCCCGCTCAGGGCTTCCCAGCGTGCCGTGCGGGCCGTGTCGTCGTCCTGCCAGGCCGGTCCGGCGGCGGCGGGCGGGTCGAGGGGCAGGACGTCGTAGGCCTCGAGGGCGGCGTCGTGACGTCCGGGCCGCGGGTCGGGCCGCTTGGAAGCGGCGGCCGGGGAGGCGGAGGCGTCGGCCGGCCCGGAGCGCCCGGACCGCCCGGGCCCGCCGGTCCCCCGCCCGGCCTCGCCCTCGGGCACGGCCCGGCCGCCGCGGCAGCGCCAGGCCCGCAGGGCCACCGCCATCGGTACGGCCACCGCCGACGTCCAGGCCAGCGCGGCCAGCCCGACCTGCCATCCCACGGGCCCGAACCGGGCGAGCGCGGCGGTGCCCAGCGGGCCGCCGGCCAGTTCGGCGAAGACCCCGAGCCCGGCCGCGCACAGCAGGCACGCGAGGCCGGCGCCCGCGACCGTCCGCCGCCAGGTCCACGCCCGCGGCGGGCCGCCGGCGTTCCCCTCCCGGACCGCCGAGCCCGCCGTGAACCAGCCCATCGTCAGCCCCGCCACCACCGGCAGCGCGGCGGACGACAGGTGCAGCGTGGTGCCCCGCCCCGGGTCCGGGACCGCCGCGAGCAGCGGGAACGGCGGCAGCAGCGGGGCCGCCGCGGAGGAGAACGGGTCGACGACGTGCCCGGCGCCCAGGACGAAGCCGGGTCCGAGGGCGTACGCCACCGCCCACAGCACCGCGTTCGGCAGCAGCGCCAGGCACAGCAGCAGCACCGCGAACCGGCCCGACCAGCCCTCCGTCAGCCGTACGAAGCCCGCCTGGACGGTGCCCGAGTGCCCGACCAGTGACACCCCGAGCACCAGTGCCCCGCCGCCGGCGAACACCACCGCACCGGCCCCCGCCGCCCGTGACGAGGCGCCGAGGCGTGCCCTGGGGCCGGGCCCGAGCAGCAGCCGCCGTACGCCCCGGGGCAGCGCTCCCAGCGCCCGGTCGAGCGTGGCGCGCGGGCAGCCGTACGCCGTCCACACGCCGCTGCCCGCCGCCACCACCGCGACCACCGGCAGGCACACCGCCGTCCAGATCCACGAGGGCCGCAGCGTGCCGCCCGTCGCGTAGGCCGCGGCGGCGCCGCCGACCGCCAGATAGCCGAGGACCACGCCCGTCCAGGCGGTCCGCGGCGGGACGAGCGGGCCGCCGTCGCCCGTGTCGGTGGCGTCCCGTGCCGCCCGGTGCACCAGCAGCGCGGGCAGCGCGAGCAGCAGCAACGGGGTCACCCCGACGGGCGCCGGCACCCCGGTGAGCGTCTCGTGGCGGACCAGTTCGGCGCCGTGCGCCAGCAGCCACAGCGCGGCCGCCACATGCAGGGCGCCGCCGGGGCCGCTGTCGGGGTACGGCGAGCTGATCCACAGCGCGATGACCAGCACGGCGAACGAGCCGAGGCCGAGCCCCGCCGCCACAGCTCCGCCCACCAGCCCGGCGCCGAGTCCGGGCGAACGGTCCCGTACACGGGAACGCAGACGGGGCAGTGGCGGTTGTCGTCGGGTCGTCCGGATCACGACGCCATGCTCCCAACGACACCCGCTTTCCCGTCGCAACAGGCGAACCTCCGCTGTGTCGCTCAATATACGTTTATGTGCCTATTCACACGGAGGGACGCACGGTGACGGACCGTCAAGCGAACACGGCCACGGAGACTCCCCTGACCCCCGCTCAGGCCTTCGACGCCCTCTACGCGTTCTGCGCGCCCGCCCTCGTACGGCAGGCGTACCTGCTCACCGGCCGGCACGAACGGGCCCGCGAGTCCGTGGAGCGGGCCTTCCAACTGGCCTGGCAGCGCTGGCCCGAGGTGGCCCGCGACCGGGACCCGGCGGGCTGGATGCGCGCGGCGGCGCACGAGTGCGCCCTGTCCCCCTGGCACCGCTTCCGTCCCCGCAACCGCATCCCCGACCCGCCCCCCGACCCCGCGGACCGCGCGCTCCAGCAGGCGCTGATGGAGCTGCCGCCGCCCTACCGCCGCACGCTCGTGCTCTACGACGGCGTCGGCCTGGACCTGCCGGAGACGGCGGCGGAGACGGAGGCCAGCACTCCGGCGGCGGCGAACCGTCTGATGCACGCGCGCGAGGCCGTCGCCGCCCGGCTGCCCGAACTGTCGGACCCGGACGAACTGCACCGCCGGCTGCTGCGGCTGGCCGCCACGGAGCACCACCCGGCGCCCGCGCCGACCGCCGTGCGCTCGGACGGGGAGCGCCGGGTCCAGTTCTGGACCCGGTCCGCCGTCGCCTTCACGGTCACGATCATCGGCGCGACGGCGCTCACCCTGCGCACGGCGCCCACGCAGTACCTCGCGCCGGTCTCCCCCGGCCACCCGGTGGCGGGTGTGCCGGTGGCGGGCGCCCTCGGGCCCCCGTCCAAGGCCGAGCTCGAACTGCGCGACAGGCTGCGCGAGCGCGCGTCGACCGGACCGCAGCGGCTGCTGCCCGAGGCGAGGTGAGGGCGCGGGCGACCGGACCGGTTCACCGGCCGGGTGAACGGGCCGGATGCATCTGTCCGGTGAAGGACCTGCCCGGTGACCGGACCGGATGGACGTACCTGGTGACCGGTCCGGAGGGAGGAACCCGGTGACCGGGCCGGGTGAACCGGTCGGAAAACGGCGGTGGGCCCACCCCCGGGCAGGGGGCGGGCCCACCGACGGTGTGCCGGGAAGGTCAGCCGGCGAGGATCTCGCGGGCCAGCTTGGCCGTCTCGGTCGGGGTCTTGCCGACCTTGACGCCCGCGGCCTCGAGGGCCTCCTTCTTGGCCTGGGCCGTGCCGGAGGAGCCGGAGACGATGGCGCCGGCGTGGCCCATGGTCTTGCCCTCGGGCGCGGTGAAGCCCGCGACGTAGCCGACGACCGGCTTGGTCACGTTCTCCTTGATGAAGGCCGCGGCCCGCTCCTCGGCGTCGCCGCCGATCTCGCCGATCATGACGATCAGGTCGGTGTCGGGGTCGTCCTGGAACGCCTTCAGCGCGTCGATGTGGGTGGTGCCGATGATCGGGTCACCGCCGATGCCGACGCAGGTGGAGAAGCCGATGTCGCGCAGCTCGTACATCATCTGGTACGTCAGCGTGCCGGACTTCGACACCAGGCCGATGCGGCCCGGCTTGGTGATGTCGGCCGGGATGATGCCGGCGTTCGACTGACCGGGGGTGATCAGGCCGGGGCAGTTCGGGCCGATGATGCGGGTCTTGTTGCCCTTCTTGCCGGCGTACGCCCAGAAGGACGCCGTGTCGTGCACCGCGATGCCCTCGGTGATGACGACCGCGAGCGGGATCTCGGCGTCGATGGCCTCGACGACCGCGTCCTTGGTGAACTTCTCCGGGACGAAGATGACCGTCACGTCGGCGCCGGTCTTCTCGATGGCCTCCTTGACGGTGCCGAAGACCGGTACCTCGGTGCCGTCGAAGTCGACCGTCTGGCCGGCCTTGCGCGGGTTCACGCCACCGACGATGTTGGTGCCGGACGCCAGCATGCGGCGGGTGTGCTTCTGGCCCTCGGAGCCGGTCATGCCCTGGACGATGACCTTGGATTCCTTGGTGAGGAAGATAGCCATGGTGTTCTGTGACCTCGTCCCTTACTTCGCGGCAGCAGCCAGCTCGGCGGCCTTGTCGGCCGCGCCGTCCATGGTGTCCACCCGCTGGACGAGCGGGTGCTTGCGGTCGTCCAGGATCTGGCGACCCAGCTCGGCGTTGTTGCCGTCGAGGCGCACGACGAGCGGCTTGGTGACCTCTTCGCCCTTGGACTCGAGGAGCTCCAGCGCCTGCACGATGCCGTTGGCGACGGCGTCGCAGGCGGTGATGCCGCCGAAGACGTTGACGAAGACGGACTTGACGTCCGGGTCGCCGAGGATGATCTCCAGGCCGTTGGCCATCACCTCGGCGGAGGCGCCGCCACCGATGTCGAGGAAGTTGGCCGGCTTGACGCCCTTGTGGGCCTCACCCGCGTAGGCGACGACGTCCAGGGTCGACATGACCAGACCCGCGCCGTTGCCGATGATGCCGACCTCGCCGTCGAGCTTGACGTAGTTGAGGTTCTTCTCCTTGGCGGCGGCCTCGAGCGGGTTCGCCGCGGCCCGGTCGTGGAACTCCTCGAACTCGGGGTGGCGGAACTCGGCGTTGTCGTCCAGGGAGACCTTGCCGTCCAGCGCGAGGACGTCACCGGAGGCGACCTTGGCGAGCGGGTTCACCTCGACCAGGAGGGCGTCCTCCTTGACGAAGACCTCCCACAGCTTCACCAGCACGTCGGCGACCTTGTCGGCCACCTCGGCCGGGAACTTCGCCGCGGCGACGATCTCCTGGGCCTTGGCCTTGTCCACGCCGTCGATGGCGTCGATCGCGATCTTGGCCACGGCGTCGGGACGGGTGGCCGCGACCTCCTCGATCTCCATGCCGCCCTCGACGGAGGCGATGGAGAGGAAGGTGCGGTTGGCGCGGTCGAGGAGGAAGGAGACGTAGTACTCCTCGAGGATCTCCGGAGCGGTCTCGGCGATCATGACCTTGTGGACCGTGTGGCCCTTGATGTCCATGCCGAGGATGTCCGTCGCGCGGGCGACGGCCTCGTCCGGGGTGGCGGCGAGCTTCACGCCGCCGGCCTTGCCACGACCACCGACCTTCACCTGGGCCTTGACGACCGACTTGCCGCCCAGCCGCTCGGTGATCTCGCGCGCCGCCTCAGGCGTGTCGATGACTTCACCGGCCAGCACCGGTACACCGTGCTTGGCGAAGAGGTCCCTCGCCTGGTACTCGAACAGGTCCACGCGCTTCCGTCCCTATCAGTGATCTCGCGGTTCGTTGGATGCGTGGGCGTGCCGCGAAGGGCAACGTGACGTCCGCTCTGTGTCACAAGGGAGGCGCACACGGTGTCCGAGCGCGCGGCATGTCCGTCTCGCAGGTTATCTCCGCTCGCGGGGGTGCCCTAAATCGGGGGTCACACGCACGCGGTGATACCTGTCACACGATGCCGCCCTCACTGACACTGCGTGCCGAGCGTGAGGGCGTGCCCCGGGGAGGGCGTGCGGGGCCTCACCGGGCTGGGGTTGACCCGGTGAGGCCCTTCGAGCAGCCCCGAGGGGCTGTGGGCGGATGATCCCCACCCCAATGGGGACCAGCCGGCCCTCGTCCGCGGGATCCCGGCCGAACGTCCGGACCGGCCGACGGCTTTCGGTGGTCCGGGTCCAACGGGTCCCGCGGAGTCTGCGCGGCGCCGCACGAGCGAGCCGCCCGGCGCCCGGCATCCGGCGCCCGGCATCCGGCACCGGGCATCCGGCGTCCGGCGTCCGGCGTCCGGCGTCGGGCATGCGGCATGCGGCGTCCGGCATGCGGCGTCGGTGTCCGTACGGGTGCGGGGCGACCGCCGCGACGGCCGGTGACCGCACGGGCGTACGCCCGGTACGCCCGTACCCGCCCGGCACGCCTTGCCGCGCGCCCGCGCGCCCTGCGCCCCTGTCCGCCCTGTCCGCGCGGCCGTGTCGCGGTGCGCGATACGGCACGCCCTGCTCGACGTGCGGGGCGCTTTTCGGGTGCTGGGCGCCTGCCGCGTACCGGGTGCCTTCCGGATCCGGGCCCTGCCGCCACGGGTCGGGCGCCTGCGCCTCCCGCACGCCGCGGGTAGCGCGACATGCGCCTTGCGCCGTGCACCCGGTGGGCTCTGCGCGCCGTGCGCCCGGTGGGCCCTGCCTTGCCTCGCACGGGTCCACCGACCGCGACCGCGACCGCGCCGGACGTGCCCTTCACTTCAGTGGGGGGCGTGCCCGCCGCGTCGGGCGTCTCGGCCGCCGTGAGGCGTGCCGGGCGCTCGACGCCCGCAGGTCGCCCGAGGCGTGCCGCTCACACGTGGCGGCATCGGGCCGACGGCATGGGCGGATGCCCTTCTCCCCCTCGCGCGGACAGGCCGAGCGTGGCGGAGGGGCTCGCTCCGGCTAGCCGGGGAGGACGGGGATGTCCCGGTACCTGTCCCGGGTCACGGACGCGTCCTCGTGCGCGGCGGCGCCGGCCGGCAACCGTGCCTGGGTCCGGTCGCCGGGGGTGACGGCGTGCGTGTCGCTGTGCCGTGGGGTGCCCGGGTCGGCCGCCGAGTGGTCGCTCAGGAGCCCGTTCGGGTCGCCGGGCGGTGCCTGGTGAGCGGGCGCGTACGGCGCCTGACGGGTGGGGTGGGCGTCCCCCTCAGCGCGCGGGACGCCGTGCGCCGCGGCGGTGTTCCCGGGGGTGGGCCGCGGCGCGAGGGCGTTCGCGTTCCCGGCCCGGTGTATGTCGTGGGAGTGGGCGGCGGCGTCCTGTCCGCCCGACGCGGTTCCGGCCGTGCCGGCCGTGCCGCCCGCCGGATGGGGCTGGGGCGCCCGCGTGGCCGGCGCCGGCGGTGTGTCCCCCGGTCGGGCGGCCGGACCGGGCAGACCGGGGACCCGCGGCACCGACTGCACCGGCGCGTCGGACCGGCCGCCGCCCGGCAGCCCGGGCAGGGACGCCACCGGCGGAAGCCGCACCGTCCCCCCGGCGACATCGCCGGCCACACCGTCCACCAGCCGCTCGACCGGCTCCACGACCGGCTCGATGACCCGCTCGGTCACGGCCCCCGCGACGGAGCCGGTCACCGGGGCGAGGACCCGGCCGAGCGGGCTCCGGGTCGCCGCCGGGCGGGAGGCGCCGTGCGGCAGCCGCCCGGGCGAAGACGGTCCGTCTCGGTGGGCGCGCCGCGCGTCCGGCGCGGTGAGCAGACCACGGGCCGCGTGCACGACCCCGGCCGCCGCACCCGTCGGCCTGGTCCGCTCCGGCGAATCCGAGGGGGTCGACGTCGGCCCGCCGGCGGCGGACGGCGCCACCGGTGCACCGGCGGAGGCCGCCCCGGGAGCGGTCTCCGCGGCGTGCGCCCGCCCGCCGCACAGGAACCCCAGCGCGCACAGCGCCGCCACCAGCAGCCCCAGGTGCAGCGCACGCCGCCCGGCCGCCGTGCGCACCATGCGCGAAGCGGCGACGGTCAGGGCTGCTGGCAAGCTCAAGGGGGCGGATTCCTTCCCTGGTGAGCGACATACCGCCGAGAAGGCACCGATCCTCGCACGGGTGTCCCGAGGCGGCGCAAGCCCCCTGTTACCGATGGGTAGGCTTGTCCGTTTTCACCCTCGGGACCCGGTCGGCGCCGGTCGGCATGCCGTCAGCCGGCCTCGCACAGCACCTGGTTGCTCACGCGGTGTCCGGTATCGGGAGAGGACGCTTCTCGATCGCCGCCGCCATCACCTCCGGGAACAGGTCGGGCGTGCAGGCGAACGCCGGCGCCCCGAGCCCCGCGAGCGCGGCGGCGTGCTCCCGGTCGTACGCGGGCGCCCCCTCGTCGGAGAGCGCGAGCAGCGTCACGAACCGCACCCCCGACGCCTTCATCGCCGCGACCCGCTTGAGCATCTCGTTGCGTATGCCGCCCTCGTAGAGGTCGCTGATCAGCACGACCACGGTCTCCGCGGGCCGGGTGATGCGCGACTGGCAGTACGCCAGCGCCCGGTTGATGTCCGTGCCGCCGCCGAGCTGGGTGCCGAAGAGCACGTCCACCGGGTCGTCGAGCTGGTCGGTGAGGTCGACGACCGCCGTGTCGAAGACGACCAGCCGTGTGCTGAGCGAGCGCATGGAGGCGAGCACCGCACCGAAGACGGAGGCGTACACCACGGAGGCCGCCATCGACCCGGACTGGTCGATGCAGAGGATCACCTCCTTCTTCACGGACTGGGAGGCCCGCCCGTAGCCGATGAGCCGCTCCGGCACGACCGTGCGGTACTCCGGCAGGTAGTGCTTGAGGTTGGCGGCGATCGTGCGGTTCCAGTCGATGTCGTGGTGACGCGGCCGGTTCACGCGGGCGCTGCGGTCGAGCGCGCCGGTGAGGGTGGCCCGGGTCCGGGTGGCGAGCCGCTTCTCCAGGTCCTCGACCACCTTGCGCACCACGGCCCGTGCCGTCTCCTTCGTGGTCTCCGGCATCGCCTTGCTGAGCGAGAGCAGGGTGCCGACGAGGTGCACGTCGGCCTCCACCGCCTCCAGCATCTCCGGCTCCAGCAGCAGGGCGGCCAGCCCGAGGCGGTCGATGGCGTCCCGCTGCATCACCTGGACGACGGAGGACGGGAAGTAGGTGCGGATGTCGCCGAGCCAGCGCGCCACCGACGGTGCCGAGGCCCCGAGCCCGGCCGAACGGTCCCGTCCCGTCCGTGGTCCTTCGCCCCGGCCGTAGAGCGCGGCGAGCGCTCCGTCCATCGCCGCGTCCCTGCCGCCGAGCGCGCACCCGGTGCCGTCGGCGGCGTCGCCGCCCAGCACGAGCCGCCAGCGCCGCAGCCGCTCCTGAGCCGCGTCCGTCACGATGTGCTCCTCCCCCGTCGTCGCCGTCGTCGTCCCCGCCGTCGTCATCCCGCCACCTTCGTCGGTTCGACGCCCGTGCCGACCGCGGCTCCGCCGCCGGAGCCCGCGTCGTCCAGGCCGAGCAGCAGCCGCACCACCGGCACCACAGCGCCGGCCCGCTCCGGGTCGAGGTCCGCGGCGAAGCCGGGCACGCGGCCCCCCGCGGGCCCGGCCGTGCCGCCGTCGCGGACCGGACCGCGGCGGACCAGCTCGCCCAGCGTCCTGCGCACCCCCGGCTCGTACGCCGAGAAGGTGCGCCGCAGCAGCGGCAGCACGTCCGTGAACGCCTCCGCCGGCACCCCGGTCAGCCAGGTGTCGACCAGCCCGAGCAGCCGCTCGTCGTGCACGAGGAGCATGCCGCCCCCGCCGACGAAGCCCTCGATCCACGCGGCGGCGTCCGGCGGCGGTGTGCCCGGCGACAGGGCGAGCCCCATCAGCCGGGCGGCCTGCTCCTGCTGGACCTCCCCGTCGTCCAGCAGGAGCCGCACCGCCCGCCCCCGGATCAGCCCGGGCACCGTGTCCCGGCCCGACAGGACGCGCAGCACGGCGTGCCAGCGGGCGCGCAGCTCACCGCCGCGCCCGGCCGCCGGGGTGTCGCCCAGCAGGGCCACGGCCGTGTGCACCGCGTCCACATGGCGGCGCATCTCCTCGGCGGCGTCCGTGTCCAGGGCCGCGCAGCCCGGCGGCAGACCGACGAAGATCCGCTCGGCCAGGCCCGCGGCGACACCGGCCAGCGCCCCCGTGTCGGTGCCGCGCACGTCGCCGTAGCGCAGGGAGCGGACCAGGGCGGGCAGTGCCCGGGCGAGGTGCCCGACGTCCGCGTCGAGCGCCGCCCGGTCGGCCAGCACCCGCATCACCACCGGCAGCGCCTCCGCCAGCCCGGCGAGCAGGCAGTGCTCGGCGAGCGCGGTGACCTCGGCGAGGGCCTGTGAGCCCAGCGCGTCCGCCTCCGCCTTCGCCGTGGCGGCGGCGAGCACGGTCGTCCCCCACACCCCGGCCTCGGCGGTCCGCACCGTCAGCTCCGGTTCCCAGCGCAGCCGCCAGGTCTCCCGGAACGTGCCGGTGCTGCCCCGCGAGGCCACCGGCTCGCCCCAGCCGACGCCCAGCAGGCGCAGCCGGTGCAGCAGCCCGCTGCGCGCGGCGTCCGTCTCCTTGCGCAGGTCGAGCTCCAGCTCCCGCTCGGCCGGTTCCGGCTTGAGCCGCAGCCGCCGCTGGATCCGGGCGAGGTCCCGCTGGAGCGGGACCGCGGGCGCCGATTCGGGCACCTCCCCGAGCACGTCGCCGACCACCAGCCGGTCCCGCACCAGCGCCAGCGGCACGTCGGAGCCGTCGCACATCACCGCGCGCACCGCGTCCGTGGTCTCGCTCAGCCCGGGCAGCGGGCGTCCGCGCATGGCCGCGAGGGTCTCCGCCAGCCGTACGGCCTCGATGACATGGGCGGAGGAGACGATCCGGTCCTCCTCGCGCAGCAGGCCCGCCACCTTGGTCAGCCACCGCTCCACCGGACGGTCCGGCGCCGCGAACAGGTGGGCGTACCAGCCGGGCGACTCGATGCCCGCGCCGTAGCCGCCGGCCCGGGCGAGCCTGCGGTGCGTCCACGGCACCCAGGTCAGGTCCGCCTTGACCTTGGGCAGGCCCTTGAGCAGGGCGCGGTCGGCGGCGACGGTGGTTCTGCGCCGCAGCGCGGGCACGTGCCAGGCGCCGCAGACGACGGCGACCCCGTCGCCGAACGCGCGCCGGGCGCCGCGCAGCTGGAGCCGCATGTACGCCTCCCGGACCAGGTCACGGTGGTGGCCGCCGCTGCCGTAGGCCTCCCGGAGCGTGGTCATGGCCTCCTCCAGCACGTCGAACGGCGCGAACGCGTCGCCCGGCCGGGCACCCCGGTGCTCGACGACGTCCTCCCACCAGCGCTCGGGGTCGTCGTACCCGGCGGCGTCGGCGAGCACGGCGAGCGGGTCGACGCGCAGCCGGGCGTCGACCGGGCCCGGCCCGCCCGGCGGCACGAAGCCGTCCTCCCGGGGAGCCGTGCCGTCCTCCCGGGGAGCCGTGCCGTCCTCCCGGGGAGCCGTGCCGTCCTCCCGGGGAGCCGTGCCGTCCTCCCGGGGAGCCGTGCCGTTCTCCCCGGGAGCCGTGGCGTCCTCCGGGCCGGTGCCGGCGTCCGCGCCGCCGGCGTGGTCCCTGCCGCTGCCGTGATGCTCGCCCGAGCCGTGGTCCTCGCCGGGGCCGCTCTGCGGGCCGGGGCCGTCTTCCTGGTCCCAGGCGAGGGTGTGCGCGGCCGGCAGGTCGATGAAGCGGGCCGGGACGCCGTGCTCCAGCGCCCAGCGGACGGCGACCCACTCCGGGGAGAAGGCGGCCAGCGGCCAGAACGCGGAGCGGCCCGGCTCGTCCACGGCGTGGGCGAGGAGGGCGACCGGCGGCCGCATGTCCTCGTCGGCGGCGAGCGGGATCAGCGCGTCGGCCTCGGGCGGTCCCTCGATCAGCACCACCCGCGGCCGCGCCGCCTCCAGTGCCGCCCGCACCGCCCGCGCCGAGCCCGGCCCGTGGTGCCGCACCCCGAGCAGCAGCGGCTCCGCGGCGGCGCGGCGGCCGGCGGCCCCCTCAGATCCGGTCACGCCGGCCCCCTCGTCCGCCACGTCCCCGCCGTCCCCCTCGGGCGGCGCGGGCGGCGCGGGCGCGCCGGCCGCCCCGTCCCCCGGTCCAGCTGGGCTCGTCGTCGGCGCCCGCCCGCGCCGCGCCGCCCCACATCCGCCCGTTGGCGCTCATGCGCTCACCTCCCGGCAGGCCCGGTAGAAGTCCTTCCAGCCGTCCCGTTCGCGGACCACGGTCTCCAGGTACTCCTGCCAGACGACCCGGTCGGCCGCCGGGTCGCGGACCACGGCGCCGAGGATGCCCGCGGCGACGTCACCGGCCCGCAGCACGCCGTCGCCGAAGTGCGCGGCCAGCGCCAGACCCCCGGTGACCACCGAGATCGCCTCGGCCGTCGACAGGGTGCCGCTCGGCGACTTCAGCTTCGTCCGGCCGTCCGTGGTGAGACCGTCACGCAGCTCGCGGAAGACGGTCACCACCCGGCGGATCTCGTCGACGCCGTCCGGCACGGCGGGCAGGTCGAGCGACCGGCCGATCTGCCCGACGCGGCGCGTGACGATGTCGACCTCCGCCTCGGGGCTCTCCGGCAGCGGCAGCACCACCGTGTTGAAGCGGCGGCGCAGCGCGCTGGACAGGTCGTTGACCCCGCGGTCGCGGTCGTTGGCCGTGGCGATCAGATTGAAGCCGCGGACCGCCTGCACCTCCTCGCCCAGCTCCGGGATCGGCAGGGTCTTCTCCGACAGGATCGTGATCAGGGTGTCCTGCACGTCGGCCGGGATGCGGGTCAGCTCCTCCACGCGCGCGGTCGCCCCCTGCGCCATGGCCCGCATGACCGGGCTGGGCACCAGGGCGTCGCGGCTCGGGCCGTGGGCCAGCAGCCGCGCGTAGTTCCAGCCGTAGCGGATCGCCTCCTCCGGCGTGCCCGCGGTGCCCTGCACCAGCAGCGTCGAGTCGCCGCTGACCGCGGCGGCCAGGTGCTCGGACACCCATGTCTTCGCCGTGCCGGGCACGCCGAGCAGGAGCAGGGCGCGGTCGGTGGCGAGGGTGGTGACGGCCACCTCGACGATGCGGCGCGGCCCGACGTACTTCGGCGTGATCACGGTGCCGTCCGGCAGGGTGCCGCCGAGGAGGTAGGTCGCCACGGCCCACGGCGACAGCTTCCAGCGGGCCGGGCGCGGCCGGTCGTCGTGCGCGGCCAGCGCGGCCAGTTCGCCGGCGAAGGCGTCCTCGGCGTGCGGCCGCAGCGCCTCGGTGCCGCCCTGTTCCGCGCTCGCGTTCGCGGGCGCGGAGTGGTTCGGGTCGGGTGCTACGGGCGTCGGTTCTACGGTCACGGACATGGCTGAGGCCCCCTCCAGCTCGGCCGGTTCGGATCTGCCACCCACCGTGCACCACGGCACTGACAACGCGTTCTGACCTGCGGGAACGCGCTCGCAGGGCCGATTGTCAGTGGGGGGATCTACCTTCGATGGCATGACTCAGCAGGGGGTGCGCTGGACCGCGGAGCAGGTGCTGGCACTTGCGCCTGACGACGCGTCACGCAAAGCGGGAAGCAAACTCGGCGCGGCCGGGCCGTGGTCCGAGGCGGGGAGTTCCGGCGGGGGGACGGTGTGGGGGCTGTGCAAGGGCAGCGGCAGCAAGCCGTACCGGACGGTCGTGGACGTCGCGGACGCGGCCGGCCCGGCGTACAAGTGCAGTTGCCCGAGCCGCAAGTTCCCGTGCAAGCACGCGCTGGGGCTGCTGCTGCTCTGGGCGTCCGGGGACGGCGCGGTGCCGGCCGGGACGGAGCCGGACTGGGTGGAGCAGTGGACGGAGGGCCGCAGGAGCCGTACGGCGCGGAAGGCGGCGGCCGCGCCGGGTGCCCCGGCCGGCACCGCCGATCCCGAGGCCGCGCGGCGCCGGGCGGAGCGCCGGGCCGAGCGGATCGCCGCGGGGGCGACGGAGCTGGAGCAGCGCCTGGCCGACCTGCTGCGCGGCGGCCTGGCCGGCGCCGAGCAGGGGGGATACGCGCCGTGGGAGGAGACGGCGGCCCGCATGGTCGACGCGCAGGCGCCGGGGCTGGCCGCCCGCGTCAGGGAACTGGCGGCCATACCCTCGTCCGGGCCCGGCTGGCCGGTGCGGCTGCTGGAGGAGTGCGCGCTGCTGCACCTGCTGGACCAGGGCTGGCTGCGCCGTGAGCGGCTGCCGGAGGACCTGGCGGCCACGGTCCGCTCCCGGGTCGGACTGCCGGGCTCCGCGGACGGCCCCGCGGTGCGCGACCGCTGGCTCGTCCTCGCCCAGTACGACACCGGCGACGACCGGCTCACCACGCGCAGGATCTGGCTGCACGGCACCGGCACCGGCCGCACCGCCCTGGTCCTGTCCTACGGAGCCGCCGGACGCGCCCCGGAAATGGCCCTGCCGGTGGGCCTGGTCCTGGACGCGGAACTGTCCGCGCATCCGGGCTCCGGGCAGGTCCGCGCGTCCCTGGGCGAGCGCTTCGCCGCGCCGGAGCCCACCCGGGAGCGTCCGCCGGGCGTGACGACGGCGCGGGCCGCCGCCCGCTACGGCGAGGCCCTGCGGGACGATCCCTGGCTGGAGTCCGTCCCGGTGACGCTGACGGAGGTCATACCGGTGCCGGAGGGCGACTCCTGGCAGCTGGCCGACGCCGGGGCCGGGCAGGCGCTGCCCCTCACTCCGGTGGCCCGCGCCCGTCCGGGGCTGTGGCGGCTGGTCGCGCTGTCGGGCGGTGCGCCCGTCACGGTCTTCGGCGAGTGCGGACACCGCGGGTTCACCCCGCTGACGGCGTGGCCGCGCGACGAGGGCGCCGCGGTCACTCTGTGCTGATGAAAGAGAGGCCGGCGCCACTCTCCGCGACCGGATCCATGGCGGGCCGGCGCCGGGCGTGGGGCAATGGAGTGACGTCCCCGCGCGGTGCGGGGCACCGCCGGTGCAGCGGGAACCCTCACCCGAAAGGCGCACACCGGCCGCGACCCGAACCCCACCAGTCCGCCCTTTCTCACCCAAAACAGGCATTTATTCCGCCCCAGGGGTAACCCGGTCCGGGTGACCCCTCAACCGCCCCCAGGCACCTGGTAACGGAAGGGAATCCCATGATCCAGACCTCCGCCCCGGTGGAGGCGCCCGCCCCGGGCGCCTGGGAGGAGTTGGTCACCGCCGCCCTGCTCGGTACGGACCGCCGCACCCCCGCGGGCGGCGCGCCCGGCCGGGAGGCGCCCGTGGCGCTGCTGGACGCGGCGGCCGTGCACACCGTGCGGCGGCGCGCCGGGCTGCGCCCCGCCCCGGCGGCCGAGCCGCCCGCGCCGGCGCCGGCGGACTCGCGCCCGCCCCTGCCCGAGGCGGCGGCCCGCAGGCTCGCCCTGCTGCTGGCCGACCGGCCCGGCACGGGCGGAGGCGGCCGCAGGGGCGCGGCACCCGACCTCATGGAGCTGCTGCCCCAGTGGCTCGCCGGCGCCGACGCGCACGGCTACGCGGCGCCCCCCGAGGCGCTGCCGGCACTGCTGGACGCGGCCCGGGGCCGCACCGACCTGCGTCCGGCCGTCCTGGCCTTCGCGGGCCCGCGCGCGCTGTGGCTGGCGCGGCTGAACCCCGACTGGCGGTTCGCCCTGCGGGCGGCCCCGGCGGGCACCGCACCGTCCGGGCCGCGGGACGCCGGCCGGATCCGGCGGCTGTGGGAGGAGGGGCTGTTCGCGGAGCGGGTGGCCCTGCTCGCGGCGATCCGCGCGCACCGGCCCGCCGAGGCGCGGGAGCTGCTGGCCACCACCTGGGCAACCGAGCGCGCCGAGGACCGGCTGATGTTCCTCGACTCGCTGCGCACGGGTCTGGGCCCGGACGACGAGCCGTTCCTGGAGCAGGCCCTGGCCGACCGCAGCCGCAACGTACGCGCCACGGCCGCCGAGCTGCTGTCGGCGCTGCCCGGCTCGGCGCTCGCCGCGCGGATGGCGGCCCGGGCCGGAGCCTGCGTGGCCCTCGACCGCACGCACGGCACACCGGTGATCGCCGTGGAGGCGCCGCACGAGTGCGACGCCTCCATGGAACGCGACGGGATCGTGGCGAAGGCGCCGGCCGGACGCGGCGAGCGGTCCTGGTGGCTGGGCCAGCTGCTGGAGGCGGCGCCGCTCACGACCTGGGCCGACCGGCTGGGCGGGCGGACCCCGGAGGAGATCGTGGCCCTGCCGGTGGCGGACGACTGGCAGGGCGAGCTGCACGCCGCGTGGTGCCGGGCGGCCGTGCGGCAGCGGGACGCGCGGTGGGCACGGGCCCTGCTGGGCACGCCCTCGGCCCCCGGGGCCGGCGGGCCGGGAGCGGTGTCCCTGGCCGAACGCGCCAGGCTGCTCGGCACCCTCGACGCCGCCGAGCGGGCCGGCTGGGTGGCCGGCTTCATCGCGGCGCACGGTCTGTCCGAGGCGTTTCAGCTGCTCGGGGTGTGTGCGGTGCCATGGTCCGCGCCGCTCGGACGAGCGGTGGTCGACGCGCTCAACATCGCGCGGGACGCAGGGAGTTACCCATGGAGTTTCAGTGGAGTGATGGGGCTGGCCGAGCGGTGCCTGGACCCGTCGGAAGCGGTCCGGCTGGACGCGCTGCTGGCGGTGCCGGACGAGCCGGAGAACGCGTCCCCGGGGGCCGGCGGGTACTGGGCGGAGGCGTTCCAGCGGCTGGTGACGACCCTGCGGCTGCGCGCCACCATGATGCGGGAGCTGTCCCCGGACCCGGCGGCGAACCCGCCGGTGAGACAGGCGCAGCCGACCGCGTCCGCGGGCCGCTGCACCGACGAGGCGGGCGCCGGGCGGCGCGGCCCCGGCCCGGGACTGGTTGCCGGCGGCCGGACGGGCTGCCCGCGCCCGGCCGGCGCCGGCACGCCCTAGGCCTGGGCGGGCTCGCGGACGTTGGCCCGGACCCAGTCCACGATCGACTGGGTGGTCGCGCCGGGCGTGAAGATCTCCGCCACGCCCTTCTCCTTCAGCGGCGCGATGTCGGCCTCCGGGATGATCCCGCCGCCGAAGACGACGATGTCCTCCGCGTCCCGCTGCTTGAGCAGGTCGATCACGGCGGCGAACAGCGTGTTGTGCGCGCCGGAGAGGATGGAGAGCCCGATCGCGTCGGCGTCCTCCTGGATCGCCGTGTCGACGATCTGCTCCGGGGTCTGGTGGAGCCCGGTGTAGATGACCTCCATGCCGGCGTCGCGCAGCGCCCGCGCGATCACCTTGGCGCCCCGATCGTGGCCGTCGAGCCCCGGCTTGGCCACCACCACGCGGATCGGACCGGCTGCCACACCCATCACTGCCTCCATGAAGCGACTACATCCATCCATACCCGGGAGTACCGCACAAGTCGAGCGCGCCTCTCCGGAACGGACGCCCCGCACCACAGCGTCCGGGGAAGTGAACGAACGTTATCGCCAGCATCCCGCAACCCGCAGTTTCGCGGTGCGGACCGAGGGGGAAATCACACGGTGGGACAGTCCCCCGCGCCCGAAGGGCAGGGGGGACGGGAACAAGCGTCACGGGAGCCGCAACGAGGTCGCCGCACCGCCGCGCCGCAGGACGCGCGCCGCGGGGGTGCGGTGCATCGCCGGGGGCACGAAGGGCACACGGGGCAGGCACGGCACCCCGGGGCCGCCCCGCCGGCCGCCTTCGCCGCGACTGCCCACGAGGGCACACGGGGGACAGGGCTGTCCTCCCGCGTGCCGACAGGAGGTCGGCCATGAAGGTCACCAGCGTCGCAGACCCGCTCCTTCCGCTCTGTCAGCGCCTGCTCCCGTGCAGGCTCGCGGGCCTCTCGCTCGCCCTGCTGAAGGCGACGGCCCTGGAACTCGCGATCCTCGCGGGACACCTCCTGCTGTACCCCTCGGGCATCATCCAGGAGCGCCGCGAGTCCGCCTGCCGGCTTCCCGCGCCCAGTGGCGCCGCCCAGCTTCCGACGGAGGCCAAGCCGCCGGTCGTGCTGCTGCACGGCTTCATCGACAACCGCTCGGTGTTCGTGCTGCTGCGCCGCAGCCTCGCCCAGCACGGCCGCCAGCGGGTGGAGTCCCTCAACTACTCCCCGCTGACCTGCGACATCCGCACCGCGGCGGAGCTGCTCGGCCGGCACATAGAGGAGATCTGCGAGCGCACCGGCAGCGCCCAGGTCGACGTCGTGGGGCACAGCCTCGGCGGTCTGATCGCCCGCTACTACGTTCAGCGACTCGGCGGTGACCTGCGGGTGCGCACCCTGGTCACCCTCGGTACACCGCACTCGGGGACCAAGGTCGCCCCGCTGGCCAACGCGCACCCGATCGTGCGCCAGATGCGCCCCGGCTCCGCGCTGATGGAGGAGCTGTCCAGCCCGGCGCCGGGCTGCCGGACGCAGTTCGTCAGCTTCTGGAGCGATCTGGACCACCTGATGGACCCGCTCGAGTCCGCCTGCGTCGAGCACCCCGATCTGAAGGCGCAGAACATCCAGGTGAGCGGAATCGGGCATCTCGCCCTTCCGGTGCACCCCGCGGTCGCGAGCGGCATACGGCAGGCGCTGGACACCGTGCGTCCCGGAGACATGGCCGCCGTGCGCACGGGCGGTCTCACGGTGGCCTGAGGCCCGGTCCCACGGCGGCCGGAGGCCGCCCCGTTGCGCCATCAGGGTCGAACTGTCCTCGAACACAAACCCAAAGCCGTGTCCGCAGTCCCCCGAATCACGGGCGATTGCCCCTTTCCCATGTGTGGGAAACCTGTGGAAGATTGTCGCGCCCGCGTACCGCCGGGTACAGTCGCCGCACTGCTCTGGCAGCCCCTGTTGTCGAGGCGAAAGAGAAGTTGGTGAACGACCGTCACCCGTCGGGGAGCGTGGCCTCCCCGGCCCCGGCCTCCGATGCCGCCTCGGCGACCTACGCGCCGTACGGTGAGCAGGAAGCCGGATACGGCGACTTCACCACGTACGGCGGCTACGACGCCACCGGTTTCCACACCGGCACGTACGCCACGGGCGGCTACGCGGCCGACCCCCTCTTCGGAGACCTCCCCTCCGGCGACGCCCACGCGGCCGGCGGCTACGACTACGACGCCACCCAGTGGTCCACGGGCCACCACACCCTGAACCACGACCCGTACGCCGCCCAGCACCACGCCGCCTACGACACCGGCGCCTACGACGCGACCGCCTGGGCCACCGGTTACCAGCAACTGCCGTCCGTGCCGCAGCAGTCGGGGCCCGTGGAGGCCACCGGCCAGTGGGACGCGCAGACCTGGCCGGAGCCCGGGGCGCACGGCACGGGCGTCACCGCCGACCAGACCCAGCAGTGGGACTGGAACGCGCCCGCCTTCGACACCGGCGCCTACGACGCCACCCAGTGGAACACCGCCGGCCCGGCCGAGGACAACACCACCGCGGGCGCCGACGCGGCGGCGGAGGACTACGGCCACGGCGAGCACGAGCGGGCGCCCTACGCTTACGACGAGGCGGAAACCCCCTCGGACCGGGACGAACCGGCCGCCACCGGTGAACTGCCGGCCGCCCCCGAACTCCTCGACGACCAGGAGGAGGTCGCCTCGGTCCCGCGGCCGCGCACGGCCTCCCGCGGCGCGGGCCGCTCCCGCCGCCGCCCCCCGGCCAGACGGTCGGCGCTGCTCACCGTGGCCGTGCCCTCGGCCTGTGTGATGGGCGTCGCCGGAATCGCCGCGGCGTCCGTGGGCGGTCTGACCGACGAGGGCAAGGACACCACGGCGTCGGCCTCGGACGCGCACTCCGTGAAGCCGTCCACCGCCAACAACAAGCTGGACACCCAGTTGCAGAGCCTGTCCGCCGGAGCGGACGACTTCGCCGACCGGGCCAGCCGCACCCAGGAACGCATCGACCTCAAGGCCCAGCAGGAGGCCGAGAAGAAGAAGGCGGCGGAGGAGGCGGCCCGCAAGGAGCGGCTGCGCCCCAAGTTCGCGCTTCCGGTCATGCGGCACGGGCTCAGCGCCTACTTCGGGCAGGCCGGCGTCAACTGGATGTCCGTGCACACGGGCATCGACTTCCCGGTGTCGTACGGGACGACGGTCATGGCCGCCACCGACGGCACGGTGCGCACCCAGTGGAACAGCGCCTACGGCAACATGCTGATCGTGACCGCGAAGGACGGCACGGAGACGTGGTACTGCCACCTCTCCAGCTACCGGGTTCCCTCGGGGACGGTCGTCAAGGCCGGCCAGCCCATCGCCTATTCCGGCAATTCCGGCAACTCCACCGGCCCGCACCTGCACTTCGAGGTCAGGCTGGCCGGTGGATCACCGATAGACCCGCTGCCCTGGCTGCGCAGCCACGGCCTCGACCCGAACGGCTGACCCCAACGGCCGATCCGAAGGGCCGATCCGAAGGGCCGAGGCGCACCGCTGAACCGAACGCTGAAGCGAACCGCCCCCGCTCGCGCGGGGGCGCGCTCATTCCGGCGTGCGGCCGGTTCCGGCCAGTGCCGCGGCGACTAGCTAGCTAGAGCTTCTCCACCGGCGCGTAGCGCAGCAGCAGCCGCTTCGGTTTGTCGTCGCCGAAGTCGATCGTCGCCTCGGCGTTGCCGCCCGTGCCCTTGACCGCGACCACCGTGCCGAGGCCGAACTGGTCGTGCGTGACGCGGTCGCCGACCGCCAGGGACACCACCGGCTTCTCCGCGGTGCGGCGGGTGGCGAAGCCGGAGGCGCCGGACGCGGCCGACCGCGAGCGGGACGAGGACAGCGAGGCCGCCACCCCGGCCGCCGGACCGGAGGACGCCGGGGCCGAACCGCCGGTCCGCTTCCAGTCCACGTGCACCGGAGGAATCTCCTCCAGGAAGCGGGAGGGCGGGTTGTAGGAGGGCTGGCCCCAGGCGCTGCGCATCGCCGAGCGGGTCAGGTACAGCCGCTCCCGGGCGCGCGTGATGCCGACGTAGGCCAGGCGCCGCTCCTCCTCCAGCTCCTTGGTCTGGCCCAGGGAGCGCATGTGCGGGAAGACGCCGTCCTCCATGCCGGTGAGGAACACCACCGGGAACTCCAGTCCCTTGGCGGTGTGCAGGGTCATCAGCGTGATGACGCCGTCGCCGTCCTCCTCGTCGGGGATCTGGTCGGAGTCGGCGACCAGGGCGACCTGCTCGAGGAAGTCGGCGAGCGTCCCCTGCTCGCCCTCGCCCCGCTCCTGCTCGAACTCCAGGGCGACGGCGGCGAGTTCCTGGAGGTTCTCGATGCGGGTCTCGTCCTGCGGGTCGGTGGAGGCCTGCAGCTCGGCCAGGTAGCCGGTGCGTTCGAGGACCGCCTCGAGGACGGTGGCCGGTCCGGCGCCGGACTCCACGATCGTCCGCAGGTCCTCCATCAGCGTGTTGAACCGCTTGACGGCGTTCGTCGACCGCGCGGCCATGCCGTACGCCTCGTCGACGCGGCGCAGCGCCTGCGGGAAGCTGATCCTCTCCCGCTGGGCGAGGGCGTCGATCATGGCCTCGGCGCGCTCGCCGATGCCCCGCTTGGGCACGTTGAGGATGCGGCGCAGCGGGACGGAGTCCTCCGGGTTGGCCAGCACCCGCAGGTAGGCGAGGACGTCCCGGACCTCCTTGCGCTCGTAGAAGCGGACCCCGCCGACGACCTTGTAGGGCAGGCCGACGCGGATGAAGACCTCTTCGAAGACACGGGACTGGGCGTTGGTGCGGTAGAAGACCGCGACGTCCCCGGCCTTCGCCTCGCCCGCGTCCGTGAGGCGGTCTATCTCGTCGGCGACGAACTGCGCCTCGTCGTGCTCGGTGTCGGCGACGTACCCGGTGATGCGGGCGCCGGCGCCGGCGTTGGTCCACAGGTTCTTCGGGCGGCGCGACTCGTTGCGCTCGATGACCGCGTTGGCGGCGGACAGGATCGTCTGCGTGGAGCGGTAGTTCTGCTCCAGCAGGATCGTCGTCGCGTCCGGGTAGTCCTCCTCGAACTGGAGGATGTTGCGGATCGTCGCGCCGCGGAAGGCGTAGATCGACTGGTCGGCGTCACCGACCACGCACAGCTCGGCCGGACCCGGGTCGTCCTCGCCCGGCGGCACGTCCACGGGCCGCTCGGCGGTGCCCACGAGCTCCCGCACCAGGGCGTACTGCGCGTGGTTGGTGTCCTGGTACTCGTCGACCAGCACGTGCCGGAAGCGGCGGCGGTAGTGCCCGGCGACGTCCGGGAAGGCGCGCAGCAGGTTGACCGTCGTCATGATCAGGTCGTCGAAGTCCAGGGCGTTGGCCTCGCGCAGCCGCGACTGGTAGAGGGCGTAGGCCTGGGCGAGGGTCTTCTCGAACCCGTCGGTGGCCTGGGCCGCGAAGTCCTCCTCGTCGATCAGCTCGTTCTTCAGGTTGGAGATCTTCGCGCTGAAGGACTTCGGCGGGTAGCGCTTGGGGTCGAGGTCCAGGTCGCGGCAGACCAGGGCCATCAGGCGCTTGGAGTCGGCGGCGTCGTAGATCGAGAAGGAGGAGGTGAAGCCGAGCCGCTTCGACTCCCGGCGCAGGATGCGCACGCACGCGCTGTGGAAGGTCATCACCCACATGGCGTTCGCACGCGGGCCGACGAGCTGCTCGACGCGCTCCTTCATCTCGCCCGCGGCCTTGTTCGTGAAGGTGATCGCCAGGATCTGGCCGGGGTGCACGCCCCGCTCGGCCAGCAGGTGGGCGATACGGTGCGTGAGCACCCGGGTCTTGCCGGAGCCGGCGCCGGCCACGATGAGCAGCGGGGAGCCGGAGTGCACGACGGCGGCGCGCTGGTTGTCGTTCAGCCCCTCGAGAAGCGCGGCCGGGTCCGCCACCGGACGGTGGGCGCCGTCGCGGTAGTACGCGTCCCGGTCCGGGGGCACGTCGAACTTCCCCCCGAACAGATCGTCCGGAACCGGCTCCGGCGCATGATCGTCCTCGGGTGGCGGCGGGGGCTCCTCCTCGTGGCCGCGGGGGGCCTGGAGGTCCGCCAGGAAGCTGTCGTCAAAGAGGCTGCTCATCGCTCTACGAGTCTAGGGCGCCCCACCGACATCCCGTGGCCGCCCCGGAAACCCGGCCGGTTCCGCTCACAGCGCGCAGCCGCCCCGTCACGGCAGCACGCCGCGGAACACCAGATCACGAAAACGTATCGGGCATATCGCACATCAACCTTCACACAAGGCACACGAGTTGGCTACGGTGCGGTCGGGCCGCTCGACCCCCACCGGTGAACGTCGCCGGGCCGCGCGGCCTCCGCCGAATCCGGTTGCCGCACCGCCGTGCGGGCCCGGAGCCGGGGACCCACCGACCCCGAGGTGAATCGGTCCGCACGCCGCCCGCGCGGCGAGGACCGTAGGGCAACCCTTCCAGCAGCCCGAACCTGACAGCTAACCCGGCAGGCGGACGATGGAAGGAGTCGCCTCCCTTGGCGTCGCACCGCAAGACGGGCCCCGCCGCCCCCGCTGTTACGCGCGTAGCGGGCCTCGGCACGCCCGCCCTGGCCACGGCCGCCCTCACCTCTGTGGCCCTCTTCCCCCAGTCCGCCGAGGCCGCCGACCCCGGCGGCCACGGCGGCCACGGCGCCCGGCCGAGCGTCGAGGAGGTCGAGAAGAAGATCGACGACCTCTACCGCCGGGCGGAGTACGGGTCCGGCGACACCGGCAGGACCCAGCGGACGGGCCGGACGACCGAGAAGGCCGGCCGGAGCGCGAAGACGGAGAACGCCGGCCGGAGCGAGAAGGCGGAGAACGCCGACGGGGCGGATCGGGCCGACGCGGACCGGAGCCGTCGGGCGCCGGCCGGAGCACGGACCGGCAGGCAGCGAGGGCTGATGTCCGGTCTCTTCGACGACGCCCCCAAGCGCACGGACGTGCTCACCCGGGCCCGCGAGATGCTCAGCGCGTTCACCGCCGCGCAGGGCCGGCCCGCGGCCGACGCGCCGGAGGACGCCGCCGCGCTGCTCGCGAACACCCCGCAGGGCTACTTCGACCAGGCCCAGGTCCTGAGCCGGCTGACGGCACGCCGCACGAACCTGACCACCGGCCCGGCCGGGCGCCGGCCCTCGGCGGCAACGGCCCCGGAGGAGCACGCGGCACCCGCGACGCTCCCCGAGTCACCGGCGACGGCGGCCCGGACCGCACCGGTCACCCCGGCCCCACCGACCACGCGGCCCTCGCAGCCCTCGCAGCCCTCGCAGGCTGCCGCCACCCCGCACACGGGGGTCACGGCCCCCACCGCACCCGCCGCTGTCACCGCCCCCGCCCAGCCCCCGCACGACATCCGCGCGGCCAAGGCGGCCGTCCAGAGGAAGCTGGCCGACGCGCGCGCACTGCTCCGGACGCTCGCCCTCCAGCAGCGGACCGTCCAGGCCGAGTCCCCGGCCCCCCGGCCCGCCGCCCCCGGTCCGCTCGCCCATGCCCCGGCGCACGCCCCTCTTCCCCAGCCGCCGGCGCACGACCCGTTGAGCCCGCCCCCGGCGCACGACCACCTCACCCGGCCCCCTGCGCCCGAGCCGGCCCCGCGGTCGGCCCCGCGGTCGGCACCGCAGCCGCCCTCCGCACCGCCGTCCGCCCCGCTGCCGCCCACACAGCCCTACGCCCACCCCTCCCCGTCGTCGCTCTCCCCGTCCTCGCCCGCCCCCTCGTCGTCCTCGCCCGCCCCCTCGTCGCCCTCCTCCCGATACGCGGCCAGGGCCGAGAGCGCGCTCGCCTTCGCCCGGGCGCAGATCGGCAAGCCCTGCGTCTGGGGTGCCGCCGGCCCCGGCTCCTACGACTGCTCCGGTCTGACGGCCGCCGCCTGGAAGGCCGCGGGCGTGCCCCTCCCGCGTACCGCGCGGGCCCAGCGCGAGGCGGGGACGGCCGTGCCGCTGTCCGAGGCGCTCCCGGGCGACCTGGTCTTCTTCCACGAGGACGGCGGCCACGTCGGCATCTGCGCCGGCGACGGCATGGTGATCCACGCCCCCGGGCCCGGTGCCTGCGTCCGCGAGGACCCCGTCCACCAGGAGGGCGGGCCGGCCGTGCACAGCGTGGTGCGCCCCGCCTGACGGGGAAGGCTCCCTAGCATCGGGGCCATGCCCGCCGCCTCCCGCCTCCGCGCCTGGCAGGCGCGGCGCCCGCCCGCCGCCGGAGCCGCCGTGATGGCGACCGGCATCCTGTCGCTGGGGCTGCACCTGACGGGCGCCGCCTGGCTGTCGGTGGTGTTCCTCGCGCTGGCGTGCGCCGGCTGGCTGGCGATGGCCTGCGACTTCGCCGTACGTCTGCTGCGCGACCGGTCGCGCTGGGCGGCGGAGGCGGGGACGCCGGGCGCGCTCACCGCGGTCGCGGCCACGGCCGTGCTGGGCACCCGGTTCTCGGTGCTGGGGGCGCAGACCCTCGCGGCGGCGCTGCTGGCACTGGCCGCCGCGCTGTGGCCGGTGCTGCTGGTGCCGGTCCTGCGCGGCTGCCGGCGGCCCATGCCCGGCTCGGTGTTCCTGTGCTGCGTGGCCACGGAGGGGCCGGCCGTCCTCGGCGTCACCCTGGCCACGGCGGTGTCCGCGACCTGGCTGGTGCACGCGGCACTGGTGCTGTTCTGGCTCGGGCTGGCGCTCTACGTCCTCGCGCTCTCCTGCTTCGATCGGCGGCAGGTGGTCGAGGGGCCGGGGGACCAGTGGGTGGCGGGCGGAGCGCTCGCGATCTCGGCGCTCGCCGGGGCGGAGCTGACCGCCGTCGGCAGTGGGCCCGTCTACCTGTGGAGCGACGACGACAGCGGTGTTCTGCGCTCGGTGACCATCGGTCTGGTCGTGCTCGACCTGTGCTGGTTCGCCGTGCTGCTCGTCAGCGAGGTCGTACGGCCCCGGCTCCGCTACGACGTGCGCCGCTGGTCGACGGTGTTCCCGCTCGGCATGTCGGCGACGGCGGCGCTGACCGTCGCCGCCGCCCTGGACATCCGGTGGCTCGCCGGCTGGGGGCGGGTGCTGCTGTGGATCGCGGTGGCCGTCTGGCTGGCCGTCGCGGTAGGGGCGGTCCGCCAGGCGTGCGAGGAGCTGGACTGGCTGCGCAGGCCCGAGGGGCTCAGGTCCACAGCACGGCGATGAAGACGTTGGCCGTGGTGAGCAGCCCCACCAGGCCGAACATGCCCTTGTCCACCTTCTCGTCGTCCCGCTTGACGTAGACCAGGCCCAGGATCACGATCAGCAGCGCGAGCTTCACGCCGATCTTGACCGTGTCGACGTGGTGGTCCTGTGCCTCGTTCAGGCCGACCAGCACGACGCCGGTGACCAGCATGGTCAGAGCGCCGTGCAGCATGGCCGGCACGAACCGCGCCGTGCCGCGGCCCATCGCCTTCATCTGGGTGAGGAAACCGCCGAGCAGCGCGGCGATGCCGATGATGTGCAGGCCGACGAAGAGATGGATGAGTACGTCCATGGCCCGGGAGCCTAATCAGCGCCCGGGCGCGCCCCCACACCGGGCCACCCGCGTCCGTGGGTGTCGTGGAGGTCTTCGTGTATGCATATATGCGCCCCATAGCACTCGCCGCGCGCCACTGTGCGCGAACCGCCGCATCGGTCATCACTCCCTGTGAAGGCGGCCCGGTCACGCCGGGATCACGGTCGCATACGGTCACCAGGCGGTCCCCTCGCGCCACTTCCGCACATGCCGTCACCGGCCCGGCACGCCCGGGTTTAGCGTCCTGCGGCAGGTGACCGGCTCCCCACCGCCGCCCGGGCCAGGGGCGGCAGTCGGACACCACCGCCGAAGGGTCCGGCGGCGGCGCGCTCCCCCTGTGTGGGCCGCCGCCGGACGCGCCCCCCGCCCGGCGGCCGGACGAAGGGACGTGACGGTCCACGTGGCAGCGCACCGCAGGCACCGCAGGCCCCGGCCGCGCCCGCTCGGCGGCGGCACCACCCGCACGGCCGTCACGATCGTCCTGGCGGGCGCCGCCGGCGCGGCCGTTCTCGACGGCACCGGTCAGGCCGCCCCGCGGCCCACGCCCGGGCAGGTCGAGGCCAGGGTGGACAAGCTGTACCAGGAGGCGGAGGCCGCGACCGAGAAGTACAACGGCGCCAAGGAGAAGGCGGACGCGGCCGAGCGGCGGCTGCGGACCCTGAGCGACGAGGCCGCACGCCGGCAGGCCGGGCTCAACGCGGCGCGCGAGGCCCTGGGGCCGGTCGCCGCGGCACAGTACCGGGACGGCGGGCTCGACCCGACCCTCCGGCTGATGCTGTCCGGCGACCCCGGGCGGTACCTGCGGGCGGCGGAGCTCGCCGAGCGCGCCGGGCACCGGCAGTCGGCGACCGTCGCCGGCGTACGCAGGCAGGTCAGGGAGATCGAGCAGCTGCGGGCGGCCGCGCGCACCGAGACGGCCTCGCTGCGGTCCCGGCAGGCGGAGCTCGGGCGGTACGAGAAGACCGTGACCGCCAAGCTGGACCAGGCCCGCCGGCTGCTGTCCGGGCTGTCCCCGCGGGAGCGGGCGGCCCTCGGGCCGGGGCAGGACGGGTACGCGGGGCATGCCTCGCGCTCCCCCGGCGCCCGCGACGCGCTCGGCGGCCCGGCCGCGGCGCCCAACGCCCGGGCGGCCGCGGCCGTGGCGTACGCCTACGCCAAGCTCGGCAGCCCCTATGTGTGGGGCGCGACCGGCCCCGACGCCTTCGACTGCTCGGGCCTGGTCCAGGCGGCCTACCGCTCCGCCGGGATCTCGCTCCCGCGCACCACCTACGCCCAGATCGGCGCGGGCCGCCGGGTCTCGCGCTCCGAACTGCTCCCCGGCGACCTGGTCTTCTTCTACTCCGGGATCAGCCACGTCGGCCTCTACATCGGCGGCGGCAGGATGATCCACGCGCCCAATCCGTCGGCCCCGGTCCGGGTGGCCCCGATCGACCGGATGCCGTTCGCGGGGGCGACGCGGGTGGCGTGAGGGACCCGCGTGAAGGTCCCGCGTGAGGGACCCGCGTGAAGGTCGTCCGGCCGCACACGGGAGGGCGAGAGGGTGGGTGGTGGGGCCGGACCGACCGCCCTCCGCCCTCGGTCACACCAGCCGGCGCGCCGTCGCCCACCGGGTCAGCTCGTGCCGGTTGGACAGCTGGAGCTTGCGCAGGACCGCCGAGACATGGGACTCGACCGTCTTCACCGAGATGAAGAGCTGCTTGGCGATCTCCTTGTAGGCGTAGCCGCGGGCGATCAGCCGGAGCACCTCGCGTTCGCGCTGGGTGAGGCGGTCGAGGTCCTCGTCGACCGGCGGGGCGTCGGTGGAGGCGAAGGCGTCGAGCACGAAGCCGGCCAGCCGCGGCGAGAAGACGGCGTCGCCCTCCTGCACCCGGAAGATCGAGTCGACGAGGTCGGCGCCGGTGATCGTCTTGGTCACATAGCCCCGGGCGCCGCCCCGGATCACGCCGATCACGTCCTCCGCGGCGTCGGAGACCGACAGCGCCAGGAAGCGGACCGGCCGCTCGGTGTCGGCCATCAGCGCCGCGCAGCGCCGCAGCACCTCGACCCCGCCGCCGCCGGGCAGGTGGACGTCGAGGAGGACCACCTCGGGGCGGGTCGCGGTGATGACGGTGACCGCCTGGTCGACGTCCGCGGCCTCGCCCACGACCTCCACGCCGGTCTCCTCGGTCCGGCCGATCTCGGCCTGGACACCCGTGCGGAACATGCGGTGGTCGTCGACGAGGACCACGCGCACCCGCCGCCCGCCCGCGCCGCCTTCGGCCGCGTCCGCCCCCGCGGCCTGCGCTCCGGTCGTACCGTTCGCCCCGGTCGGGTCGCTCATCACGTGTCCTCCGCCCTCTCCATCTCCAGCTCGACCTCCGTGCCGCCGTCCGGCACCGCCCTCAGCCGGGCCGTCCCCCCGTTGCGTTCCATACGGCCGATGATCGATTCTCTGACGCCCATCCGGTCGGCGGGTATCGCGTCGAGGTCGAAGCCGGGACCGCGGTCCCGGACGGACACGAAGACCGTCCTGCCCTCGACTTCGGCGTAGACCTGCACGGCGCCGCCCTCGCCACCGTACTTGGCGGCGTTCACCATGGCTTCCCGCGCGGCCTGCATCTGCGCGCCGACGCGCTCGTCGAGCGGGCAGTCGCCGACCACGACCACCTCGATCGGGACGCCGTGCTTGTCCTCGACCTCGGCGGCGTTGCGCTTGACGGCCTCGGCCAGGGTGGCCGGCTCGTCGGCCTCGTCCTTGCCGTTGCCCTCGGGTTTGTAGAGCCAGGCGCGCAGGTCGCGCTCCTGGGCGCGGGCCAGGCGGCGCACCTCCCCCGGGTTCTCGGCGTTGCGCTGGATCAGGGTGAGGGTGTGCAGCACCGAGTCGTGCACATGGGCGGCGACCTCGGCGCGCTCCTGGGCGCGGATGCGCATCAGGCGCTCCTCGGACAGGTCCTGGGTCATGCGCACCAGGTACGGGCCGGCCAGCAGCGTGATGCCGACGAGCACCGCGAGGGCCGCCTGGAGGACCGAGCCGAGGTGGGCGGCGGAGCCCTGGAGCACGAAGATGGCGGTGACGCCCGCCGTGACCAGGAGGACGCCGGCGCCGGAGCGCAGCAGCGTGAGCGTGCGGCGGCGCCGGCCGGCCTCGACCCAGCGGGCCCGGCGGGCGTTGTCGGCCTGGCGCCAGACCAGGGCGACGCCCGCCGCGACCAGCACGGCAGGCACCAGGTACGCCTTGGTGCCGGTGCCGAGGTTGACGCTGCCGACGAAGACCATCGCCACGACGACCATGAGGAGCAGGGCGACGATCTGTCCCCTGTCCGGCTTGCGGGCGACGATTCTGCGGCGGCCGTCCGGCGAGGTCTCGGTGGTGACCAGGGAGGGCGGCCGCTGATCGCCGACGCCGCCGACGCCGAGCGGTACGAAGAACCAGAAGGCCGCGTAGAGCAGGGCGCCGAGGCCGTCGGCCATGAACAGGCCGACGAAGACGAGCCGCACCCAGACCACCGGCAGCCCGAGATGCCCGGCGAGACCCCGCGCCACTCCGCCGAGCCAGCGTCCGTCGCTGCTGCGGTAGAGCTTGCGCGGGGGCCGCGGGTCGTCGAGGGGCGCTGCTGCGGCTTCCGGCATGCCACCGATGGTCACACGCCGGCGGGACGCCCGGCATCAGGGTCGGCCCGGAGACTCCCCTGATCTTCACCGACCACCCCGGCTCCCGCCCTTGCAGGCCGCCCTGCGGGGCTTCCGAGGACGGAAGCCGGGGGCGGGACGGGGACGACGGCGGGGCGGCCGTCGGAGCGGCCATCGGGGCAGGCGCCCCGGGCGGCCGCCGCCGGGCGTTACGGCCGGGCCTCTCAGGCGGCCGTAACGGGCTGACGTCACCGGCAGCCGTCACGGGCAGGCGTCACCGGCAGCCGACCCAGCCCGGCGGCGCAGCCCAGCGTCGCAGGCGGGCGACCGTCGCAGCCGGGTGGCGCGAGCGGGCGTCGCAGCCAGGCAGCGCGAGCGGGCGTCGCAGCCAGGCGTCGCGGCTCGGTGCCGCA